>NZ_JBQHWS010000002.1:0-105179 GCF_052063845.1 Blautia sp. HCP3S3_D9 | reverse complement strand
ACATTATGAGTTTCAGACGCTTGCTTATCTGGCACAACATCCGGGATGGGTATTCTCCAAAGAACAAATTTACGAAGCAGTTTGGAAGGAGAATCCAAAGCACTGTGGCAGTGCAGTAGTAAATGTGATCAGCCAGCTTAGACGTAAGATTGGAGAGGGCTATATAGAAACTGTAATAAATAGTGGGTATAAGTTCGTAGGATAAAATTAAAATGCCAATCCCAGAGGACAATCTTCTGGGATATTTCTTTTCCAGCAAGTTGCGTTTTGCTTATCTTCTGCATACAGAGTAAGTAGAGCATATTTCAAAAAGTGTACAATTTGGAATATGGAAAAAGAGACGTGAATTATGTACCGAAATGTATGGATAAATCCTTTTGGAATATTCCAGAAGAAATGCCTACATTTTGGAACATTCGCAGAAGGGAGAGCGCAAAATGGCTATATATGGTTATCACAGGACCAGCACCAGGGAGCAGCATCTTGACAGGGGAATTCAGGAGATACGGCAATACTGCAAGGAACACAAAATGGAGTTGAAAAATATCTATACGGATCAGCAGACAGGGAAGAATTTCAACAGACCAAGATACACTGTTCTGGTAGAAGATGTTCTGCGTTCAGGAGATATTTTGATTATTACGGAATTGGATCGATTGGGCAGGAATAAGAAAGATACCATGGAGCAGATCCGACGACTGCAGGGAATGGGCGTGCGGCTGATGGTTCTGGAACTGCCGACTACATTGATGGACATATCAAAAATGGATAACACCATGGCTTGTCTTATGATGGAAACCATCAATAATATGATGCTGGAACTTTATGCTTCTATGGCACAGGCAGAAATTGAGAAAAAAGAAAAGCGCCAGAGAGAAGGCATAGAAATGAAGAAGCTCCGTGGGGAATGGGATGATTATGGAAGACCTGCAGCAATCGGGGAAGATGCGTTTGATGCAGCATTTTCAAAAGTAATTGCCGGAGAGATTACACCGACAGAGCTTCGGAAAGAATTGGGATTATCCCACACGACGTTTTATCGCTACCGAAAAAAATATTTAGAAAAACATCCTGAGATTTTGCAATCACCAGATTAACGTCACTATTACTAAGTATAAAAGATAATTTTTCAGGAGGAATAATAGAATGAGCGAAAAACGAGAAGGTAATCTTTTTTATGACAAGGAAAGTGGACGTTATGATATCCGATTTGGAATGGAATCATATTATGGCGGTCTGCATTGTGGAGAGTGTTTTGAAGTGAAAATTAATGATGTCTGGGTGCCGGTCCGGATTGAAATGGATGAAGACTGGTATCTGGTGGGACTGCCGCTGAAAAGGCTTGATGGATTAACCGTCCGGATGTGAAAGGAGTTTCAGATGGCAGCCGTGCAGAAAAGGAAGTATGAAAAACCAATGATAAAGTTTGTGACAGATATGAATATTATATTGGAATGTCTATATGAGGTGTACGAACAGGAAGAACATCATGTACTTGAAGGGAAGGATATTCAAAAAACGATGATTTTTCCATTCCTGAAGATGTTAGAGAATCAGTGCAATGGAATTACTGTAAGAGAGATACATAAACAATTATGGGAAATCTATATAACGGAACGAACAAAGGAACCGTTTATCAGTAATGCAGAGTCTCTTTTAAAACCGTTGAAACGACCAGAGGAAAATGTGAATGTACTACAATAATAACAGAAAATCATGTGGAAACAGGCCAATGAATAAGCGAATACCGCTAGCGGTTCAAGAGGTCCAGGAACTGGCTGCCCTGTAATGGGTGGCCTTTTTGAATGTGTGGTATGAGAGCAGACGATTTATTGTGATGGTTTATGGCGTTAAAATAAGATTGATAATGAAATATAAATCGGATAAAATAGAGGATATAATAATATGAAGGTGATAAGAAAAATGAGTCTGGTAAATATCGGTCCGGAAACTGAGACAATAGAATACAAGAAAAGTACTGGCGAGATGAAAGAAGCAATGATATCTATAGCTGCAATTCTCAACAAGCATAAAAAAGGTGTTCTGTACTTTGGCGTGAAAAATGATGGTACTGTAATTGGACAGGTAATAACGGATGAGTCGCTGAGAAAGGTAAGCCAGGCAATTGGAAATCACATTACGCCTGCTATTTATCCGGAGATTAAGGCTGTTCGCATCGGAGAAAGGGAATGTATTCAAGTTGATTTTGAGGGAAATCGTCAGCCATATCTTGCGTATAGTATTCCACGTATCCGAGTTGCAGATGAAGATCTGATTATGGAACAGGATATTTATGATGAAATGATACGCAAACGGGATAATGTAAAATATTCGTGGGAAAGACAGGTTTCTGAATATACTCTTCAGGATATAGATAAAAATGCTTTTGATACTTATCTGCAAAAAGCAAAAGATGCAGGAAGAATCAGTTTTGAGGAGACAGATGTAAAAACAGTATTGAATAAATTAGAACTGATTCAGGGTGATCACTTATTAAATGCAGGAGCAGCATTATTTTGTAATTGTGGTATTAATGAACTTCAGATGGCAAAATTTGCAACAAATGAGAGGTTGACATTTACGGATATCCGCAGGTTTACAGGTTCCATTATGGAACTTTCAAAAAAGGCAGAGCAGTATATCATTGATGCAATGGATTGGCGTGTTGAAATCGGAAGTGGATTGTCAAGAAAGGAAATTCCTGAAATACCATTGGATGCGATTCGTGAGGCAATTATTAATTCTTTTGGACATAAAATATTTGATTCTGGGCAGAGTAATGAGGTGGCAATATTTAAAGATCGAATTGAGATTTATAATCCAGGTGCATTTCCGACTGGAGTTTCACCAGAGAAATTTATTGAAGGAAATGAAAGACCAGTCAGAAGAAATCCACTGATTACAAGAACGTTATATTACTCAAAAGATATGGAAAGTTTTGCAACAGGATTGAAGCGTATTTATACTGCTTGCAAAGCGGCAGGATGTAGAGTGGAATTTGGACAGCAGGCATATGGATTTGCGGTGATTTTCTATAGAAGAAATACAAGCACTCAAGATAGCCCCCAGGATAGCACCCAGGATAAACACCAGGATAACACCCAAGATAGTCTGCAGAACAGGATTTTAGAATATTGTAAAGTACCGAGAAGTAAAAAAGAAATTACAGTATACATGGGATATAAGGATGTCAAAAGCTTTGCGAAAAGATACTTGAAGCCGTTATGTGAAGCAGGAGAACTTCAAATGACAATTCCGGATCGTCCATCAAGTAGAAATCAAAAATATGTAACAGTTGAAAAAAAGGAAGAAAAGTAATGTGTGGACGATATTATGTGGATGATGATACAGCCAGAGAAATAGAAAAAGTGGTCCGGGAGGTGGATGAGAAACTGAGAAGAGAGCGCAGGGGTGATATTTATCCCTCTCAGTCTGCAACTGTGATTACCGGAAGGAAACCACATCTTTTGGCAGAAGAAATGTCATGGGGCTTTCCGCAATATCAGAAAAAAGGGCTGCTGATCAATGCAAGAGCAGAAACTGCTCTGGAAAGAAAGTCGTTCCGGGATAGTGTGATGCACAGACGCTGTATCATTCCAGCAAAGCAGTTTTATGAATGGGATCCGGATAAGAATAAAGTTACTTTCCTGAGAGAAAATCAGCCGGTCTTATTCATGGCAGGATTTTACAATCGTTTTCAAGATGAAGATCATTTCATTATCTTAACTACCCAGGCAAATGAATCGGTCAGTCCCGTACATCATCGGATGCCGTTGATTCTGGAAAGATCCGAATTGGAAGATTGGGTATATGAAGATACGTTTTTGGAATTTGCACTGCATAAGACGCCACCACAGCTGGTACGAAGGCAGGACTATGAACAACAGAGTTTATTTTTAACGTAAAAGGAGCCGTCTGAATTTAATCAGGCGGCTCGGTGTTATTTTATGGCATTTTTGGTTAAGCACACAGGAGTTCCTTACGATCCCGAGAATAAAAGTATGCATGATCTGAAAGAATTTCTTCTGGGATGACCGTTGTTTCATTGACTTCCCGAATGATTTCGTTTAATTCCATGCAGTCAGTATCAGAAGCTTTTAATAACAGAACTTCATGTACGCTGCTGGGAATGACAAAAAAATCATCCTGTAATGTTTTCCCGATTTGATTCATGATATCATCATACAATGTACAGATAGCACCGTGTTGTCTTATAGTATTAGAGAGTATGAACAATTCTGATTTCATGACACAATCTCTGTCTGGATCTATAAACTCATTTGAGTTAGGAAAAGCATTTTGCAAAAAATCAGACATAGGTGTGAGTTCAGCCGGAAAGACACGAGGAGTGTTTTTTCTTGCATCTGAGAAGATGGTATTTAGATCTTTTCCCCAGGTCTTCAGATGTTCATTTCGAATCAGAACCGTTGCCATTCTACTATCCTTACAGTCCAAAAGTACATAGAAGACAATTGCCAGATCCAAATATGGAATATGCGGTATGTCTTTTAGCAGGGATTGATTTGCCTTGAAATTGACTAATTTGTAGAGAATCTTTTCCTGAAGTTTTTCATAATCGAGCAGCATTTCTGTGTTCGTAAAGGAAACATCTGCAGCCTGGTGATACAGCTCAACAATATCTTCTGCAATATGAGAAATAGATTTTCCGGCTAGGTAGAATTCATACCATTCGTCCAGATACAAAACAGGGCTTATATTGGATGTATCATTGGAAAATTCAATTCCATGCTTCAAGGTGTTATTGTTCTTAGTCGTTGTGATAGGATTCAGGCTGATATGGGAATCAAGCCTGCTTTCCAGTTCTTTGAGTAATGTTTCTTGAAATTCGTTGTAATTCATAAAAATCTCCCTTCTGGTAAATTATTGGGCAATCATTTTTGTGAATAATTCGTTTGTCCTTCCCTCCTTCCTGCATTTAGGCAAAAAAAGAGAATGGACACAAATGCGTTCATTCTCTAACATGCTGCAGATTCCTGCAAAATAAAAAAGCCAGAAGGCTCTGCACTGTGATGGCAGAGTAATCCTCCTGACTTATATACAAACCTAAACTGCGTGTGAATATCCATTACGGATGACACAAATAATGATTACAGTATTATTTTAACACTATATATAGAAGATGTCAAATAATCAAAAACTATATATTGTGTATACAGGACTTTTATTATATCAATGATAGTAGAAAATATCAGATGATGTGTAGATTCCATATTTTCACTCTTGTAAAAAGAACACCAGTTCGATATAATAATCTAAAAGGAGGCGAACATAAGTTTGAATAAAGTGATTTTTCATATTGATGTGAATTCAGCCTTCCTTTCCTGGGAGGCTGTTTACCGCCTCTACCATTTAGGCGGAAAAGTAGATCTGCGGGATGAAGTAGCAGCTGTCGGTGGAGATATGGCCATGAGGCATGGAATTATCCTGGCGAAATCAATCCCGGCAAAGAAATATAATATCAAAACCGGCGAGAGTATTGTGGAGGCACTTCAAAAGTGTCCGCAGCTTAAATTGGTTCCTCCGAATTATTGTTTGTATGAAAGATGTTCCGCTGCTTTTATGGAGATCCTTCGGCGGTACTCTCCGGATGTTGAGCAATACAGCGTGGATGAGGCATTTGTTGATATGACCGGTACCGAAAGTTTATGGGGAGAACCGGTCACTGCAGCCAACCGCATTTGGAATCAAATCAGGGAAGAATTAGGGTTTACGGTGAATGTAGGGGTATCGGAGAATAAATTGCTGGCGAAAATGGCAAGTGATTTTCAAAAGCCTGATCGGATTCATACCTTATGGAAACATGAGATTGAGATGAAAATGTGGCCACTTCCGGTAACGGACTTGTTCTTTGTCGGGCGAGCTACTGCAAAGAAATTGTTTCATATGGGAATCCATACGATTGGTGAGTTGGCGCAGTCTGATCCGATTATGCTGAAAAGCCATTTGAAAAAGCATGGGGAGGTGATCTGGGCATTTGCGAACGGGATGGATGTTTCTGTGGTTCAGTCAGAAGCTCCGGCAAATAAAGGATATGGGAACAGTACAACGATAGCTTTTGATGTTACAGACGCATCTACAGCAAAGCTGGTTCTCCTTGCTTTGGCAGAGACAGTTGGAACCAGATTGCGGGCGGCAGGCGTCCGTGCAGAGGTAATCGCCGTCGGAATCAAAACATTTGATCTTCAGTATGCAAGCCATCAGATGACCTTGAATAATGCGACCAATATAACGATAGAAATTCATCGTTGTGCATGTCAGCTTTTCGATTCTCTTTGGAATGGGAAAGCGATCCGGCATCTGGGCATTCATACCAGCAGGATTAAGGATCATATGGATATGCGGCAGCTTGATATGTTTGATACAACGGATTATGAAAAGCTGGAGCATATGGATGCAACTGTAGATAAGATTCGGATGCGTTATGGCAGGGATTCCTTAAAACGGGCAGTCTTTGTAGGAAGCAGGATCGATCACATGTCAGGTGGTATCAGTCGGGAAAAACGTACAGTAGATTATAAGAAAGTAAAGGTAGAATAGGAGGTGTCCTTTGATGGGATTTGCAATCGGTATGGAAGAGGAAAAACTTCAGGAGCAAGCAATTCGGGGAGTGCCACATAAGGTTGCGGCAGACTGCTGGTTTACCAGCACCGGTAAAATGATCCCCAGAATGATAAAATATGAGGATACTGAGGGAGCCAGGCATTTACTGAAAGATATTGAAGTGCTAAAATCTGATAAGAAGCATTATGCTGGTATTCTGATGTATCGATATGACTGCAGAGCAGTTGTGAATAATCGGATGCAGAACTTTATCCTGTGTTACCATCCGGACAATAATACGTGGGATATGATATTCCCGGAATAGAAAGAAGGTACAAAAGATGAATCCATTTTTAGATTGCCCTGTGTATGAAACAGAGCATTTTATTATAAGAAAACTGAAGCGAGAAGATGCAGAGGCGTTGTTTTCCTGCTATTCGGATCCGGATGCAGCAAGATTTTTCAATGGAGATTGCTGTGAGGATGATTTTTATTATACAGATTTGGAAAAATTCAAAGAATGTGTAGAATTCTGGCTGGAGCGGTATGAAGTACAGGACTTTGTACGCTGGAGCATTTTTGAAAAGGCAACTGATTATTTGATTGGAACAATAGAAATCTGTCCTTCTTTAAAATATGCAGCAGATGGAAAACGTATGGGGATTTTGAGAATCGATTTAAAATCTGAGTACGAAAGACAGGAAGTGTTAAATGAACTTATGAGTGTCCTAATTGAATATGCTTACGATGTTTTTCAGGTCTCATCGTTGCTCATGAAAATTCAAAAGGATGCCGTAGAAAGGCAGAAATTGATTAAAAGATATCAGTTTGTTACAGCGAAAGATGAATGTAATATTTCTTTTGAGGATTACTATATCAGGTACAAATAGAAAGAGCCGTCCAGATAGGGCGGCTCGTAGTAATTTGATACAAAATATTACAATTCTAAGTTTGCTTTATTTTTCGGATATCATATTGGGGTGGCAGTGTAAGTTCAAGCTCGGTAATGGACCACTCCAACCAGTCACCGTGAATAACAGCACGGGCACTGTATCCTGATATATAAGTATACTCTTTTTCTTCCTCGGTTTGATAAACGTCTTCAAGAACCATCTTATAACTTTTTTCCATTTTCTCATATATTTCCTGATAGTCAGTGGATATGGATGGATCATTGAGCGAATCCCCATAACTGCATAATACATAAACTTTCATAAGGCTTTCCTTTCTTCTGTTTTGGTGTAAATCAGGAGCTTCCCGTCAAGGTCCAACTCCCGGTCTATCCAGTGGTCATTTTCATATACTTGTTTCGTGAGTGTATTGTAGATAATTGGTTCCTTTTCGATATCGTCAAGATCTGCCACCAGACAGTTTTTCCTGGCAATATAGGGATATAAGGCTGCCTCTACTTTTTTCCGTAGTTCTAAAGCCATCAGATGTATAAGAGTGACATCATAGGTCTGTGACATACAGTGGTTAATCTGTTTGATCATTCCCGAATCCTGAATTGTCTGGTTAACTACATCTGCTTGCTCGTCCATTGACACGTCAGGATTGATCAGTAACTGACCGGCTACAATTGATTTGACAAAGGCAGTGGCTGTCTGATTCACCTGTGCAATTAATTCTTCGTAAGGAGCTTTATAATAGGTCTTCAGGATATCCAAAGGGACACTCTCACGGTTCTGCTTTAGTTTGGAAAGCAGCTTTTCCAGGCTGCTTCCCAGTTCATAAGTAGTCAAGCACACATCACCTCAGTTTCATTCGGTACGATTTCATATTTTAGGGTGTACCGGGTGTTACGGGTTTCGAAAACAATGCAGTTTCCGGATACTTCCAGAATACGTTCCACAGCAGTCGTCATGAAAGTATGTGTGTGAGTAGAAATCCATGCACGTTCCCCGATTCGAAGAGGCAGGAATAGGGTTCCAGTTACGGTAATTGCCTTTTTTTCAATGTTGCTTATTGGTCTGATATTCGTTCTTTTCATGGTGATCACACTCCTTTTTAACAAAATTCTTTCTCTAATGTTTTTGCCACTAACCTTGCACATCCCATTTCCATCTCAGTAAGAGGAGTTTTGGATAAAACTGCCAGAGTAAGAGGCATTTCCTTGTCATTGCGGATTGGAAACAGAGCTGCTACGGGTTCCCGATGATGGGAAAGCATATAAAGAGGCTGACTGATATCCAAAACTGACTCATTTCCGGAGGCGATATAAGGCTCCAGTTTTTCCGGAAGGGAAGTGCCTTCTGGGAGATATATCCCTGTTGCTGCAATGACATACTGGTCTGTGCAGATAAAGGCTCCGTGCTTGATTGAGCTGTATAGAATGGAAAGAATGCTCTGGAGTTGTATAGTATCCTGCTGAGGCTCCCGACATTTCCGAATCCGGATTTCCTGATTGGATAATTCAACTTCAAGGGGATTTCCATTCTCTAATTTTAAAAGTCTGCGCAGTTTCGCAGGAATAACGATGCGTCCCTGCGAATCTATGGTGCAGATGTCTGAGTATTTCATAAAATCACCTTTCTTTCTAAAAGAAAAGAAGCAGCAAATGCCGCTTCCATTCCATAAACTTTATGCGGCATAAGGCGATGCCTGTGCCGGGCTTTGATATTGTCCGTTTTGTTGGATTCTTTGAGACTGTTGTTCTGCATAAGCACGCTTTCCATTTGAAATAAGGGAAGGTGCCATACAGGATTCCCAGTTGGTAATGTAAGAATCCGTGCGTTTTAGTAACGTATACAGGTCCATATCCGTTAGCTGGATAAAGGCGTTCTTTTCTAAAATAAAACTCCCGGATTTCATATAAGATCCGCCATTTTGATTTTTGACCTTGATGCCTTTGCCATTTACGATCTGAATCCGCCAGGGGCTTTTCATTATCCGCCCGTTCTGGTCATTTACATGCCGGGAAATAGAAAATTGCTGTGCAATGGAGTAGCCTTGTGCATCAGGGTTTCCGTATATTTTGCTCAGCGACCATTCATATTCTTGAAAGCCTGCGGTGATCCTGGTTAAGAAAAACTGGATCTGTTCCGGTGCCAGATTGAATTGGACGATGATATTTTTGTTTCCCGTGCCATTAGAATAATCCTGGATAGTGATCCCAATCAGGGAGTTGACATTATGACCGTTTTCCTGATACTCGCCTTTGGCATGTATCTGAGCATAACTGGTCAGTGGTACATACCTAAGCCTGTCATAAACAGCAATGAGTTTTCGATCCGTTTGTAGTTTATAGATCTGCTCGGAGATCCGTGATGGTTGATTCTGATTCATAGCTTTTCCCTTCTTTCTACTTCAGGTATTGTTTCACTAACAGCGTCATGTTTTTTGGTAAGTCTTCCAGCTTTGTAATATCCAGAAAGCCATCCTGATAGATCCGCTTGATATTTTCCTTATCATCTCCGATCGCTGCAGCAAAGAGCTTGATCCCTTTTTTGGAATACTCCTTTTTAATGCCACGCAGGTCGGCTTCTGCTTCAGTGCCGTAATAGCCGGTATCTGCAGGCTGTCCGTCAGAAATGATGATCAGAAGTTTCTGCTTTTCCGGACGTTTTGCCAGATGCTCTGCCACAAAGCGGAGAGCAGCACCATCACGATTTCCGCCTCTTGCTGACATATCCATGAGCCGGTAGCGGTCTGATGTGTCGATCGAATCAAATTCTGCATAGGAATAAAGTTCTACGCCGCTGCCACCAGTTGAATGGCCATATATAGTAATGGGCACCTGAAGGCTCTGGCAGAAATCATAAAGTACAATGGCCGTCTTTTTCGCATGTGTTATCCGATCTCCCCAGCTCATTGATCCACTCTCGTCTACCAAAAGTCCTACTGCAAGTTTCTGCTCTTCAGAAGGAAGCCTGGTCCTGGTGAAAAAGGTTCCATCTTCGTGGTGCATTGCACGTGTATCCAGACGTTTTCCAAATTGCAGGTTCTTTAATTTACCGCCCTCACTTTCTTCTTTTAAAAGCGGTGCGATAGACTTCTGCAGGCGTTTGGATGCCCGGATAAGCATTGGTGCTACAGCCTGATATGACTGTTTTAAAGAATCCGGTACATATGTCATTCGGTTGATCGTAACATGAACTCCGGTATGAGCATTCCCATAATGGATATCGTTTGCTGCCTTCTGTAGTTCTTCGGTCATTTCCTGTTGATATTGTGTTTCTGCTTTCTCAGTAGCGATGCCACTCAGGATCCGGAACAGGTCGTTGGCAGACTTTTCATAACCGGTGCCAAGGTACTGGTGATTATAAGTAATTCCTGGATTATTTTGGTCAAGGATGGTATTCGTTTTCGCAAGTGCGATCCGGTTTCCTTCTTCGGCTACAACATCCTGGGCAGCCTGCGTACTTTCCTGACGCATGGCAGGAGGAGTACACGGTAAGGGATTTGCTTTCTGTTCTTTTTTCCCTTCTTCTGCCTGCTTTGGCATAGTACCGCCTTTGCCGGAAGGCAATGGGGTGGCACCATGGATCTGCTTACCCAGAAGTTCCTCTAGCATCTGGCTTGCATCCGATGCAGAATGCTGCTCCATTCTTTCTTTTGTCTCTTCAATCAGAGGCTTGATGTATTCCCATAGAATAGCCACAATATGATTAGAAGCGTGAAAACGGTCCTTTGCTTCATCTGAATAAATGGCATCATCTACATATGGCATGCAGTCTTCCAGATAATCCAGATAAGGACCTTTATAACCGGACAGGTTATTGATGGTTCCCGCCCTGCAGTATTGAAGCAGAAGATTTGCCATAATTGCAAAATCAGAATACTTCTTTTCAATCTGACTCTGGATTGAAGGCATCTGTTCACACATCCGCAGGTTATTCAGTTCAATGCCCCGGCGGAAAGTGCCCGGATGAGAAGTGCACATTCGTGCCTCTATATAGATGTCTTCCAGAATATTATTGATATGAGAGGCACAGGATGCCAGAGTCAGGCAGGTCGCCTTATCCTTGCTATCCATAGCCTCCAGTATTTCTTCACAATTTGTCTGATAGGATAATTCCGTAAAGGAAGGATTGGATGGGTAGAAAGCTCCTTTTTCCATGCTGCCAAGATATAGTCCCAAGGCTGTAAAATCTGAGAACAGCAGGTGGGCAGTCTCATGCCCATTGAATCCGACAAGGCTTTCGGAACGGAGATACCGGGAAGGAAAACTCTGGGTGATTTCATTGGCAGCATTGATATGGATTTTATAGTTATCCGTATGTGCAATGCCTGCATCTGCCTGGGCATCCCATTCCATCAGAGTCTGAAGCCCCTGACGATAGCGGCCGGTAGCCGCTTTCGCCATAGAGGTCAGGTATTTTTGGTAAGCAGATGAAGTGAACAGTTCCTCGTCACTAATTGTAAGTTCCTGATCACGTATCATCTGTTTTAATTTTTTCTGGTTGCTATTCAATTCTTATTCATCCTTTCTTTTTAAAATAATTTTTCAGTCAAAAGCTCTTCCATGGTGTATCCGAAATAGACTGCCAGATGGTAGACCACAAATACGGGTGGAAAGCCTCCTCCTAATTCATACTTACGGTAAGATTTTGTTGGAATATGCAGAATCCTTGCCAGGGTTTTCTGGGAAAGATTCCAGCGTGGTAGTTTCCGCAGATAATGGATATTTGCGGAGAAAATATCCAGCATATCTTCTTCTGTAATTTTTAAATTGTTATAAGGTTTTCTCTGTGTCAATGTACCAACCCTCCTATGCTGCAAGAATAGAATCCAGACAGCCGGTTTCCACTTCCGAACGGCTTTCTGCATCTGCAGATACCGAAGAGAGGATCGTGTAATGTGCCGCTTCCCGGACATCACCACAGACCATATAGGACTGCACCCAGGAAATCAGTTCACGTACACCGCAGCATCCGTCTGTGATTAGATTCTCACTGCAATATTCAGAAACTGCCTTGATAATCTGTGCCATAGTGCGAACCGTTTTTTTATCTGTGCATCCGGTAATCCCAAGAACACGCTGTACCAGTGTTTCTTCATCCGGCTCCTCAAGATCGATCACAAGATTCATTCTGGAAATGACAGACTGGTTCATCTGTTTACAGCCAGCATAATCATTGTTGGTTGTAACAACGATGGTCGTATCCGGATGACGTTTGATCACTTCCCCGTTTGGCAAAAAAACACTGTTGCACCTGTCAAGAAGGGAATTAAGTCCTACCAAAACACCGGGGTTTGCAATGACTGTCGGCTCCTGAATTTCGACCAAATAGCCGTGACGTATTGCTTCCACAAGAGGGGTGTCCACATATTTGAACTTCTGATGGGAAGATTGGTTCTTATAATTCTCATGCATCTCATCAATGATTGTGTCGATGAGCTGTTTGTATACCACATCCTCAGTTACTTCTTCATCATAAATGCCGGTCAGCTTCTGATAAGCGGTTGCCGGGTCTAGCATGATATCCTGGAAAGATGGATATTCATTCTGAAGACTGGATAATTTTCCATCCACATCCGGAAGGATCTGACCGAGCAGATCAAAGATCTCTGTATTGGCAGAGCAGGTAATGCACCGGTAGGGCAGATGTAAGCCAGCAGCAATCGCCTTGGCACCTTCTGTTTTTCCGGTTCCTGCAGGACCCCGCAGAAGAAAATTCCTCATAGGTGAAACAGTATTCGTTGTCAATTTTGCATGTTCACAGATCCGCTTGATCTCTGGCGGTATGATATACCATGGTTCCAGCGTTGGAACAGTAAGTTCTTCCTGGGGAGTGAGTATCCGTGATTCAGATAAGACGTATTTACTGATAAAGTCTTCTTTGGCAATGGATTCCGTGTTCCTTTTTGTGGTGGAACCGGGAATCAGCACTTGAAAAGTACCAAAGAGCGTATTTGTAGGAGCGTAAGTACCCTGCTGTACTGCGAATGGTTTTAGCTTTGGAATAGCACCATTGGCAGGAGTATCATTGGGAATCCCGCCGGTAGAAAGAGAAGTTCCGTATCGTAATCTGCGATAGATATTATCACAAAGGACGGCTGCAGTTTTCACGGCTTCTTCCATATCCGTATAACCATTGTCACGGTGCTTTTTCAACTCCTGATAATATTCGTTAAACTCATCATCCTGCATAATGGTAGGGAGAAGTGCAAACAAAAGTGCAGCTCCGCTGTTCTTATCTTCCTTCAAAAGATATTGGTCGGCTGTTGTTTCGGAATCTATTGGTTTGGGATAAATACCTGCAATGAATTTTCCGTTTGTCCGATTATAGATCACTACATGCAGATCTCCGGTCTTGCTTGGATATTCTGCTATTGTATAATTATTTCCTTGGCTTCCAATTGCCCCAAGTTCTTCAGAAGCGGTTCCGCCGGGTGGAGTTTCCAGTTCCATGTATGCAAGAATAGCCCGGAGCGTGGACGCATGAAGTGTCGAACGTTTTTGAGGCTGTGTGCAGTATTTGGAATAGACATCCTTCCTGATGGGATCATCCGTATAATCTTCAAAAGGTTCTGGGAGTTTTCGCTTGAAAGACCAGTTACTGATCAGGTTTCCATTTGGCATAGTAGTTCTCCTCCTTTTTACATCCAGGATAATTCCAGGGTGCCTTCGTTTTCTTTTGCATTCAGCTCATCACGAATAAAAATATCTGTGAGAGCTGCCCAGTAGTTTTGGGGCGGAAAATGCTCGAAAGTACCTTTGATTTCCATGGAATCTCCATTTTTGATAAATATTTCTCCATTTTCGCTGATAAATAATTGTTGATGTCCTCTTGCCTGCAGATCGCCAATCAGATTGGAGAGTAATGGCTTGCCAATTAGGGTATACCAAGACTGGGGATCCACCTGACCGATGGAATCAGTGCCTGTTGGTTCTGCCTTTGGCTTTAATGATTCTATCGTCATCATAGAAAGTACCAGTTCTCCATACCGGTCCAGCCGGACTTCAGCAAAATTATATTCTTTCGTATGGAAGGAACGAATACGCAGGGCGTTTCCATTCAGAAGATTGTCTACATTTGGTTCTTTAGTAAATTCCCATGTGGCATCCGGATAAGCGGACTTCAGTTTCCCTGTAATCTGGTAACTGATCTGTCTCCAGAGCAGAGTTTCCATATCGGTGATACTGTCTGGATTCCCAGAGGAATATGCTGACTTTCGTTTGAGTGCCGGAGATGGGATGCGGGGAAGATGCGGGACAATCAGGAAGAGGAGACTTCCTAAAATACCTGCAAGTGCAATGCCCGCAATCACTGAGCGGTTTATATTATCCGGTACAAACAGTAATGACAGAAACAAAACGAGAACAACAGATTTTAATATTTTTAAACTTTTACTTTTTTTCCTTCGTACTTTCATTGTATGATTCCTTTCCTGTAAACAAAAAAAGAGGAACCGCCATGCCCGATGGGTAAGCAATTCCTCAACCTGTTATTTCTTTTGAGTTATCCGTTAAACGGAAGTTGGTCAGCCATGCCTTCTGGGATTCCCCGAAAACCGTCTCCGGTAAATCCACCTTGCTGTCCATATGCCATGTTCTGTTGTGGATAATAGCTCTGCTGGTACATGTTGTTTCCAATCGGTCCAGAAGGTGGAACTGCATAAGAGTTGCCCTGTGTTCTGGCGCCTGCGGTGTTTGGTATACCTGCATTTTGATTTCCAGCACCATTCATGTAGCCGCCTCCCTGAGCAGCGCGATTTTGATAACTGCCACTTCCTGGGGTAGCCGCACCTCCGTTGTTGTTATTAGGCATGCTATTGCCATTTTGATGATTTCCAGAATTTCCGTTATTCTCATTTTCCGGTTTGTTGGAAAGACAAAACTGCCAGTCCTTGACATTAATTTTGGCTCCAACTCCTGGCTGCCCAGCCTTCTGTCCCTGCTGATAGAGAAATGGATGGATTTCCAGATCTCCATAGACATAGATACAGGTTCCGGATTTTACACCGGCTTTGATCAGACGCTCTGCCAGGAACTTGTTAAAATAGCATTGATAGAACATGGACTCGTATCCATTCTGACCATTTTGTGTGTTCTGGCTCCTCTGAGAGGAAGCAAGATCCAGACTGATATACTCAGATCCGTTGTTCTTTCCTTGCTGCATGGCGGGATCCTTTGTTACCCTTCCCATAACATGAATAATTGCTGACATAAAAATTCTCCTTTCTGCCTCTTTGGGCTTTAAAATAATAAAAATGAATAAAAGAATAGGAAACCTGTGTCTCAGATTTCCCATAAATAAAAAAAGAGCCATTAAGTGACCGCATAATACGGCTATCCTAATGACTCTAATTTCCAACATAAACTTACGTGTGCTCTGGAAGAATGGTCCAGACTCCCTGTGGAGGATAACACAAAAATTCAAGTACAGTATTATAGTAGCACTATATTTAGATAATGTCAATGTGAACAATGCTATATATAGATGAATTGCGAGAAGCAGATATAGAATATTGAACTATGAAAAAGTGAAAAAATATAGTAAAATAAAACATAAAGATTGGTTATAGAAGGAGAATTCTTTGATGGTTGATGTATTGGAATTCTTTGAATAATAAGCTGAGAAAAAGTATGTATAATTATATTGCATCTAAAGTGAAAAGGAATTTTGAATGCAAAAACATATTGTTTGAATTGCGATGAGCATGTGATATACTGTTCTTAACTTTTGGTTTTAATTTTAAGGAAAAGAGAAGTTGTAATAGAAATTATGATTAAGGAAGCTAAAAATTATGGCGAGTAACTGTCAAATTCCAACTCCACAGGTATATGTGCGACAAATGTTGGATTATATTGATTATTCCGAGGATCTTTATGGTAAAAGAGTTTTGGAGAATTCATGTGGAGAGGGGAATATTTTACTAGAAGTTGTAACTCGATACATTGAAAATGCCAAAAAAGAAAAGCGTTCTCTTGATGATATCAAATTAGGATTAAGCAGAGATATTGTTGCATATGAAATAGATAAAGATTGTATAACGAAATGTAAAAAGCGGTTGAACAAACTGGTTCATTCATATGGATTAAAAGGAATACGTTGGAATATTAAAAGTAAAGACTTTTTGCAGGAGTCCATTACGAATACATATGATTATGTAATTGGAAATCCTCCATATATTACATATCATGATATGGATGATGAACAAAGAGACTTGGTAAAGAAAAATTTTAAGACATGTAAGCATGGAAGAAGTGATTATTGCTACGCATTTATTGAGGCAAGTATAAAAGCATTGACTCCAAATGGGAAGATGGTTTACTTGGTTCCATATAGTATTATGACAAATAAGTTTGCTGGAGAATTAAGAAAATTTATACTGCCATATACAACAAAAATTTATGATTATAGGACAATTAAAATATTCCCAGAGGCTTTGACTTCATCAGTCATTATGGTATGTGAGAAGTCGAAAAGACAAGCTTGTTTTACATATTATTTAGTAGCCGAAAAACGTGTGTTAGAGATACCAAAGAATAGACTTGGTAATAAATGGATTATACTAGGAAATCAGAATATTAACGGAACAAAATTTGGTGAATATTTTGAGGTGAGAAATAGTGTGGCTACACTATTAAATGAAGCATTTGTATTGAAAGAGTATGAGTATAGGGATCATTATTATGTTGTAGGGAACCATAAAATTGAAGAAGTACTGGTGAAAGATGCAGCAAGTACAAAGAGTTTAAATAAAAAGAATAAGAAGGATAAAATTATTTTTCCTTATCGAATAGTTAATGGTAAAAGAAATGATTATACAATAGAAGAATTTAGAAAAAAGTTTCCAGGTGCAACTGCTTATTTACAACAATTTATAAAGAAGCTGAATGATAGAAAAGCTGATAAAAATGCACTTTGGTTCCAATATGGGCGAAGTCAGGCTATTACAAAGGTATGGGGAGAAAAATTGATTATCCCTATGGTAATTACTCGGAAAATTCATGTATATGAGGCAGGAGAATATGCAATTCCATATGCGGGATATTTTATAAAGTGTAAAGAAAACGGTGTACTAAAATTACAAGATGCAAAAAAAATTCTTGAAAGCCAGGCATTTTATGACTATGTAAAGATATGTGGGACGCCTACAACCCCAACCTCTTACAGAATTTCGGTAGATGATATCAAAGATTATATGATAGAGAGGGGATAATACAAGGAGGAGTAGATATGGTAAAAATTCCTTTTAATGTAGATGCATATACTGCACGATTGATTGGACGTGAAAATGTTTCTAAATTAGAGGGTGCGGTAATTGAATTAGTAAAGAATACATATGATGCAGATGCATCCTGTTGTGTATTGTATTTTGACGAAAAAGAGAATGTATTATATCTGGCCGATAATGGGTGTGGAATGACAACATCGATTATTCAGGAACACTGGATGACTATTGGGCGATCGTCGAAAAAGAATACATTTATTTCGAAGAGAGGACGTATACAGACAGGAGAAAAAGGAATTGGTCGATTTGCTTTGGATCGAATAGCCGATAAATGTCAAATGCTTACTGGCACAGAGGAAAATCATAAAAAGTTATTATGGACAGTTGATTGGACCTCATTTTCGTCTGGAAAGAATATCACAGAAATTGGTGCGGAATTAGACGAAACAACATTGTCTTTTGAACAGTTTTTAGAAGGGTGTAGCAATTATCGGGTTGTAAATCTTATAAAAAAAGAATGGAAACAAAATGGTACGATATTTAAGCTTACAAATCTTAGAGATAGTTGGAATGATGAGTTGTTGCATACAATACGTGAAAATTTAGCGTCGTTAATTCCATATGAATTGTCTTCTGTTTACAAAATATATTGTTTTGGCAATACAGATACAGAGGAAGACGCAGAAGTATTTAGTGATTTAGAGTCTTTTTCTTACGATTATAAGATAGAGTTTTCAGTATCAGATTGTCAAGCTGTTAATGTGAAACTTTGGCGCAACGAGTATAGTTTTGGCAATGATGAGGATACTATATTAAAGAAAGTGGGATTATTTGAGGAAAAGGAATATTTTCATAACACACCGATAGAAAAAGAATATACATTTAGTCAGATTGTTCCAGGTGCGTCTGAAAAATTAAAAAATGGATTAGGTACATTTAGCGGGGTCTTATATTTTGCAAAAAGAACTCAAAATAAAAGAGATCAAGAACGATTTTATCAAAAAGATATTACAGGGAGAATTGATGTAAGGGATACTTTTGGAGGCATAAAGCTTTATAGAGATAATTTTCGTGTTCGTCCGTATGGAGATCCTAAAACATCAGCATATGATTGGCTGCAGTTAGCAAGGCGGAAAACAGGATCTCCTGCTGGTGTTGCAAGTGATGGGCTTTGGAGAGTTAATGCTGATCAGATGCTTGGATCAATCTTTATATCTAGGGTTAACGTGGCACTACCAGATCAATCAAATAGAGAAGGAATTGTGGAAACACCAGAATTTCGATTATTACAGGAATTTTTGAAAGGCATTTTGTGTATTCTCGAAAAAGATCGTCAGTATGTTTGTCGTATATTGGCGGCTGATTATGAGAAAGATCATCCTGTAAAGCAAATTCAAGATGATATTAATCGAAAAGCAGAGCAGCAAAAAAAGGAGAAAAAGAAAAAAGACACTGATGGCACAAAGCATACGGAAAGCAAATCAAATAAAGAACAATTCAGTAATAAGTCGGTAGATCCTGAAGATGCAAAGATTGCATTAGATGCAAAAGATGAACAAATCGAAGAATTAGAGAATGAAAATAAAATGCTTCGAGTACTGGCAACGACAGGAATAGTAACAAACACATATATTCATGAGTTTAAGACTTTATCTCATAGACTCAGTATGAAAATTGTAATGGCAAAAGAGGCAATTGAAAAAGATCAAGATATGGAAGAGGCTTGTAATTATATTAATCAGGCAAATGAGATACGTGAGGATTTCAATTCTTGGTTTCAAGTGACGATTGAGGCTGTGAAAAAAGATAAACGGAGAAGGAAAAAAACAGATATTGTTCCCGTTATTTTAGAGGCAGTTGATTCATGGAATAAAACGTTACATTCAAAACATATAGAAGTAATTTTTAAGGGAGATCATCAAAAGGAAATTTATTTGCGTTGTTTCCCATATGAAATAGATACAATTATTTCTAATTTAATAACGAACAGTACTGCCTCTTTTGATAAAATACGGACAAAAGAAAGGAATATCTATATAGAAGTTAAGGAAGAAAAAGAATATATTCGAATTGATTATTCCGATACTGGTGCTGGATTGGCACCAATGTATAAAAAAAATCCTGAAAAAACATTGGATGTATTCGAAACAGATAAGAGAGATTCTACTGGTCAAAGAATTGGAACGGGTATGGGTCTATGGATTGTAAATAATACGGTAAAAGACTATGAAGGAAAAATTGATTTGTCGAAAAATATAATAACGGAAACAGGATACTTTATCACATTGTTTCTAAAGAAGACAGGAGAAATGAGAGATGTATAGAATCGGTATTATAGATGATACAGATGAGCTTTTAGATGATTACATTAAGCGTCTGAAAAGAGAAAATATTGAACTTTTAATTGCTCCGGAAGGAAGTATGGAAGATATTAAGGCATGGGTTGTGAAAAATCAAATAAAATGTTTATTGATTGATTATCAGTTATCATCAAAATACGATTATAATGGGACACAATTGGCGTTTTATCTTGAAGATGCGTTACAAGGGCTGCCATATTTGATACTTACAAGCTATCCAGAAGACTCTGTGGATGAAAAATTGGTCGTAAAAAATGCCATATGTGATCGAAATGTGATGGATAAGAATGAAGAAGAATTTAGTGGCTTTTGTGATCAATTAAAGCAGATGACAGAGGTATACGACAACACCATAAAAAAATATAAGGAAAAATACGAGAGCATGATAAAGAAAAAACAAGAAAATGTCTTGTCAATAGAAGATGAAGAAGAATTAATGGATGTGTTTCGTATTTTGAAATCCTATGGAGAAGTAGATGAAATTCCAGCGGAGATGTTAAAATCAAGTTTGAGCGAACAGATAGATTCGGTATTGGGTAAATTAGATGATTTATTAAAAAAGTAATATGAGGTGTAGTATTGAGAATACATGGAGACAAAGTTATAAAACGACGCTCGGGATTAGAACAGCGATCGGATTACCATGAATATCTACCAGAGTTGCGGGAAGATTTTAAATGTATGTGTGGATATTGTGGTAAGACGGAAAGAGTGACCAAAAATGCATTTGAAATAGACCATTTTGTACCAAAAAAATATGCTAAGTTTCGAGAAAATGATTATAGCAATTTGGTATATTCGTGTTATGTATGTAATCGAAAAAAGTCTTCTAAATGGCCATCTGAAGATGCAAAAATTCAATTCATTGAAGAGAGAGGTTTTATTGATCCGGCAACAGATGAATATGATGAACATATAGAAAGAAAACCAGATGGTATGATCTGCGGAAAAACAAAAACGGGGAAATATATGGCAGAGGAGGCATTTCAGTTTCATTTAAGACCTATGAAAGAGGTTTGGCAGCTTATGCAATTGATAGAGAAGAAAGAAAAGCTCCGAGAAAAGATGAAAGTACTCATGCCAGATGAAATACAAGATTACATAGAGATGGATGAATTGTTAGAAGTGTTGCAAGGTATATTATTTCAAAGCAAAGAATAGTTTAAGTTATACTAGATGAAAGTAGTAGAATATTGTGTATAGAAGATGCCGTAAACAGAGAAAAAACTTGTCACGGCATCTTTTTTGCGTTGTTAACCGTATGATAACAGAATTAATCTTTTAGGGAAGAAAACGATGAGATTTCTTCGAAACCTAATAAGCTGCCAGTGTGTCCGATGATTTGCTCATCGGTTGATGGAGAAGTACGAAAATATATTCGGTAATAGTGCCCCTGAAGCAGTTTTACACTTTTATCTGTCGTGAACTGATATTCTCGGTCATCGGCTCCGATAAGATGAATTTGCTGTGTTTTCTTCAAGGGTGAAACATCTCGTTTGCTACAGTATCCTTCCACTATGAGGTAGGAACCGGAATGGATGAGATGATGCAGGCTGATGCATCGAATCAGGCAGCATGCACCGATCGCGAGGCTCATAATGAGAAGGATTTTATCTTTTGTCTGCAGCCCGATGATGCATCCCAACAGTACACAAAAAAAGCCGATTGCCGCCTGGGCAACCAGCTTGGATAATAATGGTTTTGGCATAATACTCCTTTCAAAATCGTTGGAATGAAATTTGTTTATTAAGATACAGATTGCCCACAGCCTGCAGGACAGGATACTGGATATGCAGAATCTGTGCCTGGTCAGCCAGTGTCAGGTAGGTATCTTCCGTTCCATCATAGAGTTGTGTGAGGATATCCTCTTCCCGCTTTGGTACTTTCTTTTGATCTACACAGGTCACCAGTTCCGCAGTGGTTAGTGGAACGGCTTTCGTAAGCTTTAAGACGGTTTCCTCAATAGGCGTGTTTTTTTCTTTCCGCAGATATTTTCCAAAATCTCCGGGCTTGATTTTCCCTTCTACATAGAGCTGGATATAGGTAAATAGCCGGGTGGAGAAAGTTTCGTGAACCGGAAGGATGTGAAGTTTTCCTAAAAGCTGATAGAGTGCATCTACGCCGGTCACTCCTTCTCCTTTTGCAATCAGACCGCGCAAAAGCAGTCGATTCAGATAGTGGGAAAATGTCAGTCCGTCCGGTCTGCCGCTGTTTTTAAGCCGCACATTGTAAGCAGATTCCAGTTCGTGTATCTGCAGAATCTGGAAGGCAAGGCAGCTCCAGAGAATCAGTTCATGATCGCATAGTCCGAATTCCTGATGATTATTCAGAACCATAGGAGTGGATTTTTCATTTGTATTTTTGACAAATTTTAATGTGCCGATGGCGGTATAAAGTGTCAGCATAGAACTGCCTCCTTCTTGTTATGATGCTAATAGCTCATATAATATCTCATTTTCTTTCAGCCATTTTCTCGCCTTGCTCTGCCATGCCCTTACCCTGTTGGAAGGAACCTGATATAGTTTTGCAAGCTCCCGATCGGTGTAACCGTCTTGTTGCAGACGGAGAGTGGCAATTCCTTTTTGTATCATATTGCTACCTGTCGCTTCCAGTTCCTTCAGAAATGCAGTGGACAGGTTTTGTATCGCTTCCTGCTCCGTGGAAAGGGAAGTACGATTTTGGTGAAACTCACCTTCATAAGAGTGACCGTCCTCGGATTCCAGCAATGCATCTAAGGAACAGAATCGTTTATTATATTGGTAAACGGTACGCCAGTATCCGTAGATCGCATTACGAACAGCAGCTCTGGCATATGGTCGGAAGGGACGGTGTCCATCGTATTTAGAAGCTGCATTGCACAGTGCCAGGTAACTGGTTTGCGTAAGCTCTTCATATTCCTCCAGAGAAAGATTCGAGTAATTCCGTGTCAGTACATTTACCATTTGCGGCACCAAATCCATATTTTCTTCAATGAGCTGGCTGTAGGGGATAGGATTATTTTTCATGTCATCCACCCTCCTTACCCTGCAAGGCACAGCGGTACATGGTTGTAGCGAAGGACTTTCTCTGATTCTTCTATAAGTCGTTCGCACATGTACTCACTGAAATTGCCGATATGTGCCTGTGTGGTGTCGAGGCAAAATTTGTCTGACATCCACCGGTAGGCATCTTTCTTGGACATAATTCCCTGTTTCCAGATCTGATCAAAGATCCGGTGTGCACGGATCCGTTTCTCACGAAGAGATTTATTTGCCAGAGTTCCTTTAGGGCGAGTGGTGCCGGGATGGACGCTGACGTAGGAATTGCAGACCGGATAGCGGCTGCATACATAAAGTTTGCCTTCCCATGCATTTTTTCCATGGACATAAGATGTATCTCTTAAAATGGCCGGGCTGCCACAGTAAGGGCAGCGTATGATTTGTTTCTTCATCATGATTCACCTCGCATTACGTTTTTTATACGTATATTTATCCTTTATTAGTAAGATTATTACGTTTTCTATACGTATATTGTAAGTAAAAGTGTGATGAATTCCCATATATCAGGGACGGAAACAGGTACCCAAATGTTCCCTTATTACCACTTTCTGCCATTTTTTATGAATGTTCTGGATAGAAAATGGTTTTGATTAATGGAAAAAGGCCACTGTCTGTAAAACGTTGGTAATTAACTGCCGTGAAGATAAACTTATTACAAAAGTATCGGAGCAGGAACAATGCAATTAGTATCAAGCAGATCCGGTAGATGGTGAGCGCCTGCCTTTTCTTTTTGTGAAAAGAAGTAAATCTGCAGTACAGGATATAAACCATAGGGATAAAAATCAGGGTAGTAAAGCCTTTGTCAATCGTTTGGATGATCAGTGTAAGCATGTTGTACACCTCCTTGTCTTTATTCATTCTGTACGCAGAAACGAACGAAAACGCAACTTACCAGTCATAGTTTTTCTCTTCCTGCATTTTTAGAAGTTCCATACAGGGACAGTCGGACTTGGTTGCAGTTCTGATATTCAGGTAAGAGCGATATAAGGATAAAAAGGCAGATACAGATATGTTGCTTATACATTCTTCCGGTTCCGGATAACAGGAAAATAAAATCCGGGCATCGGAAAGAGGGAGGATTAGCGGTTCTGCTGTGGCATCCGGATGAAATAGGAATCCGGATTCTCTGCATATACCGGAAGTTTTACAGGAAGGGCAGGTCACATGGATGCAGTGATGCCAGTTCCCATCACAGGCATCTAAGAATCTACGAACATGTTTGATATCTGTCTGGATATAGGTTGTTTCCATATTCATCACCAAAAAGCAGGCAGTCTCTATGGACCGCCTGCACTGAAATTAAAGATTATTTTTGTTTCTTTTTCCGGAAATAGATTACTGTAGCAATACCTGCAAGCAGAAGGGCACCTGCAGCAATACCTGCGTAAAGAAGAATAGGGGTATTATCGCCGGTCTTGACTGGTGTGGAGATATCCGGAGTATTTTTTGGTACATCGGTAATTTTCACTGTCTGGCCGTCATCATTCAAATCTTCGTGATTGGTCAGTTCCACTTCTTTTTTGTTGTCTTTATCACCGGTAGATACATAGAGCTTTTCAAAAACAACTACATCGTGTCCGGAAAGGGCAGTGGCATCAAAGGTAAAGGTTACTTCTACAGTGCCTTCAGATTTGTCTGCCTTAAAAGTAGTTTCCGCAGTCACTGGCTTTCCATCAATAATAACTTCTTTTCCGGTTTCCTTGTCCATCAGAGTACCTACGACCCGGTAGGTAAGGCCAGTTACCAGATCCTTGTAAGAAACGGTATCAATAATAGAGGTTTCTTTTTCTGCAAGGACTTCCTGGTCGCCGTCTTTTCCATCTTTAGCGGTAGTCTTAATTTCCGGGAAATAGATGGTCTGTGGAGCATCATCAATCTGGGTATGGAAAGCGACTTCTTTGTCCTGATAAGATACAGACTCAAAGGCTACTATCGTTTTGCCTGCGAGAGCAGTGGCGTCCAGTGTGAAAGAAAGCTCTACAGTGCCTTCCGCATCTTCTGGTGTGAAGGTCAGTTCGGACGTAACTTCTTTTCCATCGATTTGCAGAGACTTACCAGATTCCTTATCCATCAAAGTTCCGGTTAACTTATACTCTTTATTTGGAATGAGATGGTAGGAAACGGTATCCGTAATGGTCAGTTCTTTCTTTGGAACTGCCATCTGGGTATTGGTATCCGGGCAGTTTGCCTGAGTTGCAATTTCCGGGAAAAAGATCTGCTGACCTTCATCTTCGAGATCTGCATGAACAGCAATCTCTTTTTTATCCTGTGTTACAGATTCAAAAACAACGGTTGTCTTACCGGCCAGTGAACTGCCATCAAATTCAAAGACTACATCTACGGTGCCTGAGCTAGTTTCCGGTGTGAATGTTGTTTTGGCAGTTACCTGTTTGTCATTAATTAAAACAGGTTCTCCAGTTTTCGCATCCATGAGTGTACCCGTTGCAGTATACTTAAGGTTTGGAACCAGCCCTTTATACTGGATCGTGTCAATGAGTTTCACTTTCTCATCAGCATTTGCCATATGCTCACCGGTTTCAGAGTCTATGGCCTGTGTGCCGATCTCAGAGAAAGAAATCTGCTGGTCTTCATCAGAAAGGTCCGCATGGACAGCCAGCTGTTTATCTTCCTGATACAGTTCCTCGAATACAACAGTTGTTTTTCCGGAAAGTGAGGAAGCATCAAAGGTAAAAGAAACTTCTACTGTACCGGAGGATTTTTTCGCTGTGAATGTCATTTCAGAAGTTACAGGTTTGCCGTCAATCTGAATTGCTTCACCGGTCTCGGCGTCCATTAGTGTTCCAACCAGCTTATAGGACTGACCTTTCTTTAGTCCGGAATATTCGACAGTATCTACAAGAGTGACTTCTTTTTCCGGTTTGCTCATATGGGTACCTGTTTCTTTATCCAGAGCTGTTGTGCCGATTTCAATCAGGTCATCGGTCAGGGTTCCAAGGTCAATGGTAACGGAATCTTTATATACAGTCACTTCGAATTTTAAAAGATTCATGCCTTTATTGGATTCACATCTCTGTTCCTCAATGACATATTGATCATAGATAAGGGCACCTTTGGAATCGTCTGGCGTGGAAGATCCGAACCAGACCCCATCTTCCGATGTTTCTCCACGGTTGGTGTTCTGGGTGTGTTTGTTCCATTTGGAAGTTGTACTGGCATATCCATTTTTGTCCGTCACGATGGTATGGCTTTCGCCGGTTGTAACAGAGGTGATGGTAAATGGAATATCAGAAAGACGTGTTTGTTCTCCATCGGATACCTTTACCAGTTCCAGATCGCCACGGTAGATCTGTTCTTCGACAGATGAAGCATTGTAGCACTGTACGGTTTCCTTGGCACCATCGGCTGTGATCTTCTGTACGAATACAGTATCATTGGTAAAATATCCCGTAGGAGCTTTTGTTTCCTGAATAGTCACCGTACCGAGCGGGAGACAAAAGGTTTTTCCATCGGTCTGAGTATAGAAAGCATCTCCGGATACCAGATAATCTTTGGTAAAATGAGATTTTCCTTCGGCATCGGTCTTAAATACCCAGGTACGTGCTGGTTTGGCTCCATTTGCAGCAGGGTCCTGATCGGACTGTTCGGTATAGAATTTAACAGTAAACTGTGCATCCGCAAGAGATGCAGATCCCTGTGGTCGCGCTTCCATTAATTCTTTATCCAGTTTCTGAAGGAGCAGATCCATCGGATTGCTCTGTGGGATTTCCGTCACATTTACAGGCGTGGTTGCTTCTGATTTGACAGTGACGTTATGGGCTTTGGTGTCCAGGATGAATCCTTTGGAAGCTTTGGTTTCTTTTACCGTGTAATTACCTTCCTCCAGTTCTCCGGATTTTGCATAGCCGTTTTTATCTGTTGTCAATGTCTGTACCAGTTTGTCTCCTTTGTAGATGCCATATTCAGCCCCCTGTAAGCTATAGTTACTGTTCCCATCGGAAACAGAGGCGTTGGCTGAAGATTTACGGATTTCCAGATAACCGTAGGGAACCTGATACCAGCTTCCAACAACAGTCTGGCTTCCGCTTCCGGGAATGATAAAGGCTCGGAAGTTTTCCGGGGGAGCAGGAAGGCTTTTGATTGCTTCAGTAACTTCTTTTGCTTTGTCAATGAAATTCTGGGGTGCGCCATGGAAGGCTCCGGTATCAGAAGAATACCCTGCATAAATATAGGCGACGACAAGATGCCCGATTACATAGGAATTGTCATCAGACCAGCCGCTGAAATATTTGTCTTTTACAGTCTTTTCATAGCCATAACCGCCATTTAAGTAATACAGTGCTTTCCGAAGCGGGGAATCCTTTGCCAGAAGGTCATAGGAATAACTGCCGGAAGCAGGGGTTTTCTTGAGTGGTTCCACACAGTAAGCGGTATTGTTCCCATCAAATGTCATGCGTGAAGTAAAATAATCTCCATACGGAATGTTCGCTCCTGCGTGAAAACTGACGGTACCGTCTGCCGCATGAACAGTCATGCCGCCGGAAGATACGGTCCCGACAGTAACCAGTACTGCAAGCAAAAACGCGAGCAGCCGGTGGATGAATTGATTTGTTCTTTCTAACATAAGTCTCCTCCTTACTTTGAAGATATGAAAAAGGCAGCAATTTCGCTGCCCCGGGTGTTAACCGGCTTTTGCTTCTTTGTGTTTCTGGCGTTCAATGATTTCCAGAAGTTCCTGCCGGTCGGTGGTAATCAGCTCCTTTTCCAGCGTGGATGCTTTGAATTCCACCGTAATGTTATTGTTGTTTGTTGAGATCAGGCCATTCCCCCTTTGAAAATGTGTGATATTCATGACTTCGGTTTCAGACAGGTGCAGGATATTTTTTACCCGCTGTGCCTCTTCATCCTCCATGTTCAGGATGATCTTGGTCTTACAGTTGTTGATGATACCTTTTCCATATTTACCATCATCCAGTGCAAAGAAATCATTTAAATCTTGTGTGGCAAAAATGCCGGCTCCTGAGTAGGCACGGATGATTTTGGCAATTTCCAGAACAAATTCTGCAGCCAGGCGGTTACTGGAAGCACCGATGAGCTGCCATACTTCATCTACGAAGATCGCTTTTTCCTCTGTCCTGTTTTCTTTCGCTTTATCCCAGACGTAATCCAGGGCAACGAACATACCGACCGTGAGAAGGTCAGAGGAACCTGTCAGTTCCGAAATGTCGAGTACTGTATATTTGTTCGTCAGGTCTACGTTAGTTTTCTGGTTGAAAGAAGAAGCAGAGCCATGGACCAGACGGTTTAGGATATGTGCCAGACGTTTGGTATCCGGACTTTCCATCAGGATATTATAGACATCCTCAAGGATCGGCATTTCCTTATACTGGTTTGGATGATCCGGGTCAATCAGGGATTCGTTTTTATGCGTAATCCCTTTTCTGGCATAGGTTTTAATAAGTGCCTCATCCAGAAGCTGTTTCTCCTCATGATTCATGTCAGGAATCAGGAGAGAGAAGAAGATATGGAGCCTCTGGATTTTGGAAGCCAGAGCGGAAGCATCCAGTGTCGGTCCATCCAGCAGTTCATTGACAGAATTATCAACTTTGCGGATCTCCATGACGTTAATACAATTTTGGCTGGCAGGAGAGATCTGGATGAATTCTCCACCTACGTTTTTACAGGCCCGGTAAAATTCATGCCCCTTCAAAGGAGCAATGATGAAGACCTGGATTCCCTTCCGCCGCATCCGAAGTGCCATAGTCTGCATGGTGAAGGTTTTGCCAGCACCAGAACATCCCAGAATACAGATGTTGGAATTTTTATACTGTTTGGAATCAAAAATGTCCGCAATGACCAGTGAATTGTTATGCTTATTTACTCCGAATAAGATGCCATTGTCGTCACAGATGGAGTAGCTGGTGAACGGGTAGCAGCTTGCAGCTCCCGTAGTCAGGACATTTCGTTTTGACAGTTCATAGAGTTTTTTATCCAGGTTTGCAAGCGGCAGGGAGGATAGGAAACCCTGTTCCTGTAAGAAGTAGCAGGAGTGCAGATCCATATCCTGGGAAATCAATAGTTTCTTCATCTCCTGAATACGCCACTGCAGTTCCTCAAGATCAGAAGCAGTAATCGTGATCAGGAGATTGATATAGTAAAAGTCTTCGTTATTTGCCAGACCAGCCTTCAGAAAGTATCCGGAGCGGATCGCAGAATCCAGATCATCAAAGTCTGCGTTTGTATCGGATGCATCCTTGATCTTTGACCGGTTGATACGGATCTGTTGTCCGAGTCGCTGCTGAATCTTATCCTTTGGCTGTTTATGCAGATAAAAATCAATGTCTATGCCTTCCCCGGCGTTGATCAGTAAGGACAGCCAACCGGGTGCGACTTTCTGTTTATAGCCGTCGCTTGGAACCAACAGGTATGCATGATAAATTCCATTGATTCGTACATAATTGGAGTGCCGGAAATCCACGGACTCCGGTGCAATGAACTCGTTGATTCGGATATGATCCAGTTCTTCCTGGCGACCTTCCTTCATATAGCGTGCAAGGACATCTGCAATCCGATCCTGAAGAGGCTTTTCTGTACAAAGGGTGCGGTTTAATAACGTGTATAGGACATCGGTTGTAAATTCATCTTCATTATCATGGGTAATCACCTGATTCCCGCATTGATATAAGAACGTTTTAGCTGTCTGGGCAGCTGTCTCCAGTGCAGCAAGAATTTCTTTTTCTTCTACTTTCCGGTTTACATTGAATGGTTCATACTCAAAAATCAGAAAGAACCGTCTTGAAACGGCCTCTCTGGAACTTAATTTCTTTACGAACTGGATGTAATCCTTTTGCAGTTCCCGACAGTGCGGATTGGTCTCACGGGACAGTTCCAGTGCTGCCTGTTCCAGATGTTTATTGATATCTGCCTTTTTGGAGATCATCTTAATCTGTAATTTGACCGGGCTGATTTTTAAGTAGGAGATAAAGCTGTAAATGATGCCTTGCTGTTCCCTTGCGCTTCGCAAAAGGAAGTTGATAGGTTCAATCTCCAGAATCTTTACATATTGGTGGTCAGTGGTATAGATGATCCCGTTGGCAATTTTATCAATCGGAAGATAATCCTCCAGTGTCATGTCCTTTCGCTTTTTCTTTTTCGAGGAAACGGAAGGTGAAGGATCAGGTTGTTTCTTATTGGAGCGTGCATCTTTTTTCGCAGCTTTCTCCAAACGTTTTGCCTCCTTTTGTGCAAGCTTATCCTGATGCAGTTTTTCTTTATGCCGTTGTTTTTCGGTTTTTAAACGCTGTTTCTTTTCACGTTTCGCAACCTTGAGAGCTTTCGCCTGTTCCTTTTTCCTTTGTTTCTTTTCCAATTTCAGAATTCGGATATCTTCCCTGGCCTGCTTCTTGATGCCGCGTTTTGTAGATATATCATAGAGGCGACGCTCTTTTTTTTTAGAGGCTGGTGTGGGAGAAACTTTTGAATCGGGTAGAATCTCTTCCTCTGAAGAAGATGGCATATTACAGGGAACCTCCTCATCATGTGTAGCTATCTCCATTGGTTGAGGTGATGGCTTCTCTTTTTTCTCCCGGTTCTTTTTCGTCTTTGGTTCTTTTTGACGAGGATTTTTACGCTGTTTTCCTTTTGGCTCCGGTTTGGTATCCAGCCGGTATAGGATTCTACGATTAAACAAAAAACGGACAGCATTCATCAGAAAAGCCGTCAGACTTTCCCCTCCGATGCCGATCAGGGCGACCATGGCTGCTGGAAGAGATGTCATACATAAAATGATGATCCGTATGGTCAGGGACAGGGGAAGATGCACAACAGGTATTGCAATCCCGATGGCAAGAATGGCTCCTTCAATAGCATTTCGGATCTTGAACATTCCTCCCATGAATGTACCCCGCTCAATAAAATTACGGGGGATTAAGGCAATTTGTTGTTCTTCAGGGTTGTTCACGGCTGCGCCTCCTTTGCATTCGTTTTCTTTTCCGGTTCTGTTGCTTCGATATCGTTTGGGGTATCAGCAAAACCGCCTTCCTGCATGGATTCTATTTCTTCTGTAGTAACAGCTGGAAGTTTTTGATCCGTCTTACGTTCATAGGTAATTATGTTTTCACTGACTTGCAGTTTTTCTTCCCCAAATAAAAAAGCACCGGTACTGGTGCTGCAGGTAACTGGAAGGGTAGTATTATCAGAGAAAGCAAAAGTAAGCATGATGTCGTTTCCTTCCGGATAGGTGGTCTGTTCTGGAAGAAAGGTCACAGAGGTAATGTCTGTTTTCCCAGTTTCTTTGAGATACAGAGAAAATTGTTGCTTTAGTTCATTGATCTGGGTGTCTGCAAAAAATGCCTGTAATTCTTCAAAGGCTACGTATTTCAATGTGGGAAGTGAGGCAGTATCCTCTCCTTCCGTTTGGATTTCTTTTGCGGGCTGATTTGGGTCAGCCGTATGGTTTTTCTGTTTTTCTGCTTTCCATAAGGCAGGCAGTACAATGCCTGCTACGATCATGCCGATCATCAGCAGGATGGAAAGAATCAATTTTTTTCTGCTCATAAGCTCTCCTTTATTTCTTGTCAAAGATCCAATATGCACTTGCTGTTGCATGAATTTCTGACATCATATCAAATTCCCGGTTGATATAGTTTTTGGATGCACTGTCATTCGGATCGTTAACCAGTACCTTTCCGGAAGCCGTTACACCACGAAGGACAATGAAATGTCCGCCTCTGGTAAATAAGCCTGCACTTTGGGAACTGATGACAGGATGGCCTTCTGACAATGCTTTTAGGACTCTATTGGGATCGGTGGTCTGGGTGACCGATCCGCATCCAAAATGACTGGCTGCCGCTGCAAAGTAGGACCAGTAAGTGCCGACACCCGGTTTGTAGTAAGAATTTCCACACCAGGAAACTGCATCTACCGGAGTGATGGTTTTGCCCGTTAAATAACTTGCGACCATGGCAAAACTGGTCGGGCCACATCCGCTGGTTGCAATGGAACCTCCGCCATATGGAATATTTCCGTAATCTGTCTGCAGGTAATGAGGTATCTGCATTCCATTTGCAGGATAGGTGCCGCCTGTAGAAGTAATGATGTAGTACCGGAGTACATGGTCTACGTATTCTTTATCGCCATATCTGGAATAAGGCCAGTTAGGGCGGGCACACATCATATCAGAATAAGCGATGGCGTTTGCTTTGGTATAACCACCGTCCCGTTCCATGGCCCAGTCAATATAACCGGAACCGTAATTGTATCCCTGCAAAGCAAGCTTAATCCGGTCAAGATCTGTTGGACCGGTGCATCCGGCTTTATCCAGGGCATATTTGAGTTCCTGAATTCCGCATTCGATGCTGTACTCTGGGTCCGTAATACCGTTAGGCACATGGGGATATTTCTTATTAAATCCACCTTCTGCCGCCTGCATGACATCAAGACCACGTCCTCCGGATTCCTGCATCATCACAGCAAGGATCAGTTCCACATAGGGAGTCATTCCGTATTTTGCAGCAATCCGTTCTACTGTTGCCCGGTAGCGAAGCACCTCATCGGATACATTGGCGGTTGCAACTCCGGAAGCAGAGGAACCAAAAAAGAGGGTCAGATTTTCTGCATAAGCGTCTGCCAATTTTTTCTGTTTGTCGCTCAGATGAAAGACATGGTCTGCAAAATAAGCATCACCGGCATAGTTGATCACAAAGTTATGCCGGGTAAAGTTAACCGTCTTAGTATGAGAATCTGTTCCTTCACCGGCGTCCCCTTCTGCGCCGGCATCCACCGTAACTTCCATGGTAACTCTCTCTGTTGATACGTCATAAGTAAAAAGTCCATCCTTATTCGCCCGGATGACCCGCTTCAGTTCCGTAAGGTTGATATCCCGATAGTTGTCTTTACTTGCACAGAACTGGGCAATGAGCTGATTGGCATTTACAGAGATATAGTAAGCATAGGGATCCGTAATAGATACGGCATCATTTTCCGGTACACGAGAAGCCGCGGCATTCACCTCAGCAAGTACCTCATCGTGACATTCCTGTAAGACTTCTACAATGGCTTCATTGGCAGCATGTATATTTTCATTGATCCTGCTGTTACTGGTAAGTGCTCCGGTATTTTCGGAGAGATTTCCGAAGACAAGTCCTGGAAGCATGACAATGAATAATACTGGAATTAGAAGCACAGAAATAATTACGGCGACTGCCTTTTTAAAGGTTTCCCGGTTCTGAATTGCAGCACCAATGACGGCTCCAAAGGGACCGGCTGTGGCACCTTTTACAGCACCTGAAATAGAAGCTGCAGCTCTGCCTACCCGAACTGCTTCATTCAGACCGGTCTGGTGATCTGCCAATTAAATGCGATCCTTTCTTGGAGGAGTCGGGGGCAGTTTCTGGTCGATGGATTCATGGTAGGCAACTTCTCCACCGCCTGCATCATAAGGGGTTTTAGTTACTGCATCCTGTGCATACTGCTTGTACCATGTAGCACCGTCTACAGACTGCACAGTTTCATATGTACCCTGTGAGGGTGCCATATATTGGTCTGCATGATAGAGAGCAAACTCTCTGGAACCTGATTCGGTAGATTCCGTTCCGGTGATCCGTCCACCTCCGATTTCCATATTGGAATAATTGGGTACAGGGTGTGTGGAATCTACTTTCATGCCCATATAAGAAATATAAGCCTTTTCTGCATCTGCTCCTTTAATGGAACCGACCTGATTGTAGTTACCCTGTGCAATGCGGCTGATCACATTGTTGGCAAAGTCTCCACCTTTATTTAAGGAAGAATGATACATGACACTGCCGATGCTGGAATGCTCTGTATAGCCAGGTGCCGTATTGACTGCGCTACGTTCCACCTGCCTTCCGACAGCTCCGGACAGTCCACCTGACAGGAAGCTTCCACCGACAGCAGCATCACCAGGAGAAGAGGGGGCTCGGTAACCGCCGCTACCGCCGCCACGTAAATGCATGGAACTTGCCAGACTCCTTCCGGCGATTAAAAGCTCTGCCATCATGTTCCCGCCAGTGTTTCCTACATTGATGCCGAGGCTTGCCATGAAGGAATCGATCTTTTGGCTGACTTTTAAAAAAGCGATGGCGCAGAGAAACCAGATGAATATATTACCGGTAACGGCTTCCTTTCCCTGGTTTGCCACTGCCTGTTCCACTTCTGCTTCCGTAAGTTCTGCCGCGAAGACCGGGAAGGAACAGAGTATGACCATGCAGGCAGTAAGTGTCAGCAATAAAATAATATTTCTCTTATGTTTCATGTGTTCCTCCTGAAAAAGTAAGGTTACCATTGGGACGATAAATGGGGATTCGTTGCTTAATGGATTGCATTACAGGATATTGCTGCTTTTTCAGACCATAAACTGTAGACGCTGCCATTATCTTTAACTGCACGAACTGCCACGGTTGCAGATTCCCAGTTCGTTCCTACCTTCTGTTTTAAGCAGCCTGTTACAAACTCATCTTCCCCTTGATTTACAGTCAGATAATTATTTGTTGTAGTGTATACGTGTTCCGTTCCATCTGCTTTTGTAATCTTAATCTCATATGATGTTGCATCATCTACAGCATTCCACTGGATATTCAATCTACTTTTTGAATAGAACACATTGCTGTGTATATATGTAGCTCTGGTGATTGTCGGGGTATTCAGAAGCTTAATATCTAAGTCTTTCACAGCATCTTCTACTGCGTTAGATATTCCAGTTTGGTAACTGTCAGGCAGCTTCACAGTAATATTTGGGACACCGGTATATCCGTATTCTGATAACGGTTTATATTGTGGTGTTGCTGCATGTGCCGTAAGGGTTGAACCAAGCAGCATGGTTGTTGCTAAGGACATTACGATTATTTTTTTGGCTTTTTTCATATTTGAATTTCCTTTCTTTGTTTTGTATCAGTGTTGAATTTCAAGTTATTGTGTATCTCACATTAGAGAGATAATGGGTTGGCAAGGAAGGTTCCGACCATTGAAGTAAAGAGCCGTAGACACCAGGCGTTCATCAGCAGCAGGAAAAATTGTCCCCCAAGCATCCGACACCAACTCTTGAAAATATTACCGGTTGCCTGAGAAGAGCCCGTTGCGAAAGCGACTGGGGCTGTATAGACGAGAACGCCGAGAAGAATGTAACGCTCTGCCGCTTCAAACAGCAGTTTGATGTAATTCCATGCCAGAATCAGTACCAGGATCAGTGCAGTAATCGCAACAGCTCCATTGGCACAGACACCGAGGATAACTGTGATAACGGAGTTAAAGTCTGCGAATTTTAGCGGAGGCAGATCTTCTGTCAGTATCCAGCTATATGGTGTTCCTGCAATGTCAAGTAAAAGATCTACGATATCTTTTGCATAGAAAGTAAGGAACAGGAAGATGAAAGAGCGCATGGATAATTTCAGTGGATCTTCAGCCTCAATTCCGGCACCAGCAAAGTAATTCTTAAATAACTGCCAGACCCAGTTCAGTAGGATCAGACCGATGGCCAGAGCCAGAAATACCTGATACATGCTCTCGGCTGCGGGGAAATATCTTAAAAAGGTATCCATAGAGCAACCCAGAGCACCTAAGACTGAAGTGGTAATAAGATTCAGAATGTTCATGACTTGCTCTGCAATCCATTCTACAATTCCATCTAAGATTCCCATTTAGGCACCCCCTTTCCTGGCTTAGCCATTCCATTTGCCTCCGGCAAAGAACGGTGTAATGTAAGCCATGATGAAGCCAAGACCGTTTAAGATTGCCCAGGTGATGACGATACGCTTGAGCCATGCACGGGATTCGTCCACGGTCTTTCCAGATTTGGAAAAGTTCATCATTAAAAGAGCAACAGATGCCGTTACAACAGCAGCAATGGTAGAAATCAGGATGATCTGGTTGTAGACATCTTTCATGATCTCATTTGCTTTGTCCCACATGTTAGCTGCCAAGACCGGCTGAATATTGCATGCCAGAAGCGTGAGCAGCAGGGATGCTGTGTAAATAATCCGCATGTAGTCAGGACGACGCTTTTCATTCGGCGGGTTTTCTTTGACTGTATGTTTTCTCACGTAAGTTAAACCTCCTTCATATGAAAAGGGCAGTATGGAATATCCACCCTGCCCCGATGCTTATAGTTTCTTAGTGCCTCATGCCAGTATATCCGGCAGCAAAAAAGCAGCCCGGTCAATACAGGCTGCCTGATGCAAATACAGTATAAAATTGTAAAGCCGATTCACCTCCTGCAAGAAAAAACGCAGCCAGTACCAAAAGGGAGAGGCAATGACTCCGGTACCGCTGCGCAATTCCTGCATATAATTTTGACAATACCAATTTTAGCATGTGTATATTTACATGTAAATCGCAGAACCGTGCCAGTTTAGGTCGTGGAAGAGCCATAACTGTGCCATGACATCAAAAGTGCATTAATTCAACACCATTAGAGTTGGGGCAACTCTACCAGATACTGTATAGAAAAATCCTTGGCAAATATACTAAAAGTACGATTGTAACGCCGTAAGAATTAGTGTGATTAGGAGAAGATAATATGCAAGGGATAGGGAAAAGGATTCAAAAGAGTAGAGAAGCTGCTGGATTGAAGCAGGAACAGCTGGCAGAGATGGTTGATTTGAGTTGTAATTATTTAAGTGCCATAGAGCGAGATGTTAAGACACCAAAGTTGGATACTTTTGTAAGAATTATTAATGCGTTGAATGCATCAGCAGATGAAATTCTGATGGATGTGCTGGAAGTAGGAACAAAAACGAGATGTACGCAATTGGAAGAAAAGATGAAACATTTGCCGGCAAAGGAGCGAAACAAGATTCTTCGTGTTTTGGAAGTGATGATTGAAGAAGCGGGAAAATAGTCTGCTTATGGAGTGGACTTTTTAAAATCTGAAGATGCAATATAGTGTGTGAATATTTTGAATTCATGTGTTATATGATGAAATACATTTTCATATCTGCTATACTAACGCTAATAGAGTTAATTGACTGATTCTAAAGTGTGGAGGCAGTATGAAGAAAATTGGAATAATTATCACAGTATGCGTAGTAAGTCTGATGGCAGGTATTGGAATTGGAAAAGAAGTAGAAGGTCATAGGCAAAGCAGTGAGACTGAGCTTCAGGAAGAATATGTGCCGTGGGATCGGAAGACACCGAAGCCAGTAAAGAGTAAACTTAAGAATCTGGATTATTGCTACTTGTGTGGTAATGATAATCGCAGTCTGATGGGGCTGTTTCGTAAATACGACGATCTTGGGATCATCTGTGTGAATAACTGGTATGTATTGGATATGAAGATACGGAATCATGATGATGCAGGAAATTTGACAGGTCCACAAGGACACATTAATTCGACATATACAGGTACCGGAGAGGGAGAATGTTTCTTTCGTGCAAGCCCGAATTCTGATAGGGGAATTTCAAAGGTAACCGTAAGTTACGGTGAGAACAGTACACTGGATGTGAAGTATATCCAGAAACATCTTTGTCAGGACTGCTTGGATAAATTGATGGAAGTAATGGAGACTTACGGACCAGAGGATGAACCGTGGAAACCAAGAGATTTGTGTCTTGTGGATTTTAATACACTAGAGTTGTATTCCCTACAGGGCGATTATACCTCATATTATGTAGGAGATTATTATGTAGAGGTCGATGATAGCAGGGAAGAGGAACTGAAGGTTACAGCAGTTTATGCTCCGGTTTTGGAAGAGAATGGTGGAAAAGCAGGGGAGTGATTGTTGAATATGCAAAGGGGAGGTATAATAGAAAAAAGAGTTGGACAATTCGAAATTTAGTTATCGCTGATGGAAAAGAATGTAATTATTTTGAAGCATTTAAAAGCGCCAGAAAACCAAAAAGAATTAAAAAATGTTTGATAAAATTAACAATCTTGACGGAGAAAGATATTGCTATAGGTTAATATACGAATTGTAAAAGGAAGGATCAATATTAATGGAGGAATGGAAACAGATACAGAAAACATATAAAACAAGAGAATTAATAGGCATAATTGCTATGATTATGTCTTTTATAATAGGAGCAATTTGTGATTGGAATGTTCTTGTTGAAAGAAATATTTTAATTTCAATTGATGACATAGAATCATTTTCATTAACTATTTTACAGATACAGGCAACAGTCGGAACTCTGATATTTACAATTATTGCGTTGATTACAGGAAATATTTCTGATTCTTATATGGGAGTATCTATAAGTGATTTCTATTTAAACATAAAACCATGGAAATTAACGCAAAAAGTACTTATTGTTATTTCATTGGGATTGTGTTTGTCAGGCGTGATATTCCATTCTCTAGGCCTATACAATATTGTTTTATATCTGTTTATAGCGACATTAATTGCAATATTAATATCAATACTAGAGATATACTCTGCTTTCAAAGGTAGAAATACGCAGCATCAAGAAATAGAAGCATATGTCAATTATATGTTAGAAAGCGATATAGAATATGAGAAGAAATTAAACATATATCAAAATTTTGTTTTGGACTGGGAAAATGTGATTAATTCACAAGATAAACAAAGCTATGAAAAGTTCCTTGTAATCTTTGAAAAGTGTATGTCGGCATTATGGGATTATAAAACTGACGAAGCCTTATCGTCTATAGAACAACAATGCTATAGTATATCATATTGTCTTTTAGGATCGGAGAAAAAAGCGTTAAAGGAAAAAGGGCTTGAATTTGTGCAGGAAACATACGACAGATTATGGAGTGTTATTTATAATTGTATTGCAGAAAAAAGACCTCTACTAAATCAATATAAAAGTGAGTTTCCTCTTTTTACAGAAATTTGTAGTGAACTAGTACGAAGTATTGATGAAATGAATGTTGAAGATGTAGAAAAGAGAATTAAGTTTGATAACTTAGCTGATTCAGTACTAAGGGTTTCGATATGGCTTAGATACGACAAAGAGAAAGTGGTTGATAATAAAGAGGAGAAAATAAAATTTAAAAGATATAGATATAATTACCAAAGTGAAATCGGTGAATTGAATTCGTTTGCTAAATACATAGGATATTATTTGGGAAAACAGAATAATAAAAATAATATAATTAATCAGCATGTTTGGGCAAACGTATTAAACAGATGGAGTCTTTTTTCGACCTATAACATTCCAGAAGAAAGGGCAGAAGACTTTTTAGAGGCTAAAGTCAATACCTACTTTTGCTATTGTTATGGAATGTTGGTAAATGGACAAGAAAACATTGTAAAGGTGGGTCTATATCTTACAGGAATGAGGAACACTGTTAGATTAGACAATAAATATCAGGCTTTATTATATCTAGTCGTTCATTGTTACGTCTATTATTTAGCAGTGAGAGAAAGTGATGATTGTGTTCCAGCGGATATTAGGCAATCGGCATTAAATATATGGGATGACAAAGCTGTGAAGGGGGCTTTTTTGGACTTTCTTAATATGTTGTCAGAAAACTCAGGATGGTTGGATTTAGACATTCTTGACCAAATGTATGGGATAGTAAATAGATTTGAGTTGTTTCCTCAATATGAAGCCGCAAAATCTATGATTATCGAGCCTGTAACATCAGATTTTTATTTGTTTCTTATTCTATTTATATCTCGCGAATTTTTCTTGCCGGAGTTACTGGAAAGGAATATTGATGACATGCGAGCATTTAGATATGTTTCGAATGGAAATGAAGATAAAACAAAAGAAATGCTTGGTAAATTATTCAGAATGACATTTATAGGTAACAAATCTGAGGAACAAATTGATAGAGAAGTTGGTTTGATGTATGATGACCTTGAAAAAATGGTTAAGAAAAAACAAAAGGAAAGATATATCAGATTGGCAAAAGAAGCACAAGAAAACTATGAATCCAAAATAAATGAAGAGGAGATATGTGAAAAAATTAAAAATGATACCATTAAGAATATAAAAGAAAAATTTGCTCCAATCCTAGTTGAGAGTGATGAAAAGAATGGAATCATAGATGTTAATTTATTGAACTTAATTGATTATACTAGCTCAATGGGAACCAAAAACAGTACGAATGGATATTATTCGCACATGGATGGAATGTTTTTGTTTGGTATTGCAAGTTTTTTATATCAAAGGGGAGTTGTTGAATTTAAAAAGAGATTTGATGATTTTGCTGATGATAAAGAATTTATGGAATACTTAGCAGCGAATAATTTACATTTACTTCTTGGTTCACAGTATATTTTGAAAAATAGAGATTATAGAATTAGTGCTGAGTACAAAAGATTTTTGGAAGATTATGAGACAATATACACAACTGTTTTACAAGATGGTATTGCGTTGAGAAGGAATTCTATACAGGTGTGCTTGCATAATATTAATGTTTCAATCCATTCTCCAAGTATAAAAGAAGAAAATGTAGAATATGACAGGGAAACAAGAAAATATTATTATCCTATTTTGAATGGACTTCCGATAGATTTTGATGAAGATGAACTTAGAGAATTCCTCTATAATAATCGCAAAGTAATAAATGTAACTGCAAAAATATCTATACAAGTAAATGAAAAGCCATGTGGAACTATTTTCACTGGTAGACAAAGGGGGTAATATGTTTTTAAGGTGAATCAGTAAATAAATTGCTTCTCTGGTAACAGGATTAAGTGCAAAGATACAGTTTGCAGAATTGCAGATTGAAAGAGGGGGACTTGATTTCTCTCATCCCCCAGTGTATAATCTAATTAAGAAAGGTAATCAGATGCAAGATCTGATGCCCTCAGTAAAATTTAATTTATTTCTATGTTAAGACATAGCATCCATCAAACTTTCCTAGGGTTATCGTGGATGCTATTTCTTATTATGTCGGTTATCTATGTAGGTCAAAGCCGCAAAAACTACTAATAGTAAAGTAAGTACTTCCATTGTGTTCATGGGCATCATCCTCTTTCTAAAAACTAGAGGGCTTATCGAAATTGCATCCGCATTCTTCCTTGTTCAATTATACTTGCTAAGTATAACACAGTCAGATACCAGTGACAATAAGGTGAAAATTTTCGCATACCCTAGATGCTGTAGGGCAATCATGTGCTGATTTTATAAGTTTTGCTTAATGATTCTGGTAATGATTCCTACTGCCACATTCCGTTCTTCATCTATATGCGTTACGACAAAAGAGACGTTATCTTTCTTTCCAACGGTACGGCTGTCATAGCAGGAGTGGGCAATGGCATTGACTCCAATAGAGAGACGGACAAATACGGTACCTTTGTGAATGTCTTCTACAGTGCCGGCATATTTGCCCTGGACCTTACATTTCTTCATGTTTTCTTTACTGGTATTGCCTTCCACACTTTTTACATCTGCCCGGACATTGATGTGTTCTGAATCATCTGCGTTTACTTCCAGTATACGTACCAAGATATGATCACCTACATGGAAGCGCTCCCTGGCATCGCCGAGCCAATCGAAAGAAAGGTCACGGGCTAGGATGGATGTTTCCACTCCAAATATTTCAGCACGTACAACTTTTTCTGCGACTGCAACGACTCTTGCCTGCACGACACGGTCTTCGTGTACCTTTGGGGTACCGTTTGCATCTTTCTCCAGATAGAAAATCTGTCGTTTCTTTAGCATGGCTTCTTTACGGCTTGCTACAATGCTGCGCGTCTTTGCATCCAGTCCTTTTACAATAAAATCAATCTCACAGCCGAGCATATTGTTGAGAATCTTATTCTGGCGTAGGGACAGTTCTCCATAATCATGGGCATCATCCTGTACCAGATTGATCATCATTTCTGTGACTGGAATAACAGTCCGGAAATCTTTGTAGTAAATAATTGCGATTAGACTGCCGGTTTCCGTTTTTTCAATCCCCCCGAGCATACCAGTCAGTATCTTTCTGGTACGGTATGCGTTCTGGATCTCATGCCAGATTAGATCTGCCTTTGATTGGGCAGTTTCCAATATGGTATCGGAATCAAGAGTTAATACAGTAGCGTTGGTAATCATTTCGTTTGGCATAAATGTTCTCCTTTCGTTTATGACATAATGGAATTTTTATCTAAAGGAACCATTTCAGACGAATCTGACCAGTCATCTTTTAACAAATCTTTTGGAAGGTCATCATAATCTGGTTCCTGATAGACGGGGTCCTGAATTGGGAGGACCGGTTCTTTTGTCTTTTTTGATGTTGTATAAGTACGCTGTTTCTGAGATTTTGCTTGTGGCTTTGGGAGGTAGTCATATTCTTCTGTCTGTCCATTTTCTTGCCATTTTGGAATATGTTCCGATGCTTTCGTTGTGACAAGCTTTTTGGCATCTGGATGCAAGGTATAATCATATTTTTCTACTTTCAAAACCTTTTGCCCGCGTAGAATGACCAGAGCGGTATCCAGTGGAAGACGGAGAATTTCATCTGGGGTTAAAAGTTTACGTTTTCCAATGGATTGGGTTTTTCTGTATTCCGGAGAATAGTCAGATACCCGCCAGGTATTGAGTTGCTTTGCTTCAGAACTGACACCTACGGTAATATCGCCGGATCGGGAACTTATGAATTCTGCAGTGACCTCATCTGTACACCCTAAAAATAATTGGGTATCACAATTCCCGATGATTTCCTGCCACTGGTTATATGGATAACGGTTCTGCATCTGGGGCAGGTTCTGAAAGATACAGGAAATGCTTAGTCCCCTTGATCGGCAGACGCTGATCTTTTTGTTCAGTTCCAGAATGGCACCTGTATTGGCAAGCTCGTCTGCCAGGATATGAACTGGGACTGGCAAACGCCCATTTGTGCCATGTTTATCTGCAAAGCGTACCAGTTTGATGAACACGAAAGTCATGAACAGGGATGACAGGAAGTCAAAGGCACTGTCTTGATCGGAAGTGATGCAGAAATATGCACATTTTTCTTTTCCCGGAAGTGTCAGGTCGATCTCATCATAAGATGTGATCTGTCGAATCAGTTTATTTTGAAAAACCTGCAGCCTGGCACCCAGACCGATGATCACACCGGATCTTACCGTATCACTTGCCTGCTTATAGATGCAGTAAGGGACTTTTGCCGGATGGGATACGGGTAACAGGTCAAAAAGACTATTTAGTTCCTTTTCGGAACTCAGCGTCAACAATTTATAAACCTGACCGATATTCTTGGACTCTGGGGGGAATCCCTGTTCCACGTAAAGAACCAGTGCTTTTAAAAGATTTAATTCTGCATTGTCCCAGAAATGATCCCCTTTGGCAGAACCGGTATTTTGAATGATGACATCCGAAAATACCTGGGCTATAGTTTCCTGACCGTCTATTTCCATCAGACAGTTCCAGGCATCTGAGTTTTCTGGGTTGACCAGATTGAAACACCGCACAGTATATCCTTCGTTCTCCAGATATCCTGCCATACTTTCATATAATTCTGATTTTGGATCGGTTATAATCAGGCTTTCTCCACGAGTAACGCATTGAAAAATCATATTTCTTGCATAAGCTCTGGATTTCATGGAACCACTAGCACCGTAAACTGCAACATTTCGATTCATGCGTGTTTCATAAGGAAGGCAAACCGCTTTTCCGTTTAGCTTGCCAAGAATTGTTCCCTTATTTTTCTTCACATGATCAGTTAGCTCCAGGACTTTGTGCATCTCATCCGGAGTCATGAATCCGGAAGTTCCATAGGTACCCTTGGTAGAGTAGTTTAGATTTCGCTCTTTATCAAAAATTTCGCCATTTCTGTCATATCCCATCCGCATCACTAAGAAAGTTAGTAGACCAAAGGCAAGAAGGCATAAAAAAATCCCATACAGGTTATATGGAAATCGTGTCAATGCCATAAGGCAGGCTTTTGGATGTAGGGAGGCTGTCTGTGGGTAAGTACCATTGCCAGCAAAGTTTCCGGCAGCACTCCAGGTTTGGTAGTTATTAATAAATTGTGCCACATAGCCGCCAGCATAGAGCGTGCAGAGGCAGATTGGAAGCAGATAGATGAGCTTCCACCATTTACGGTTCATGTAAAAACCCCCTTCTGAATTTGTTAAGGTCAATACTGGAGAATTGAATGTCTGCTGTGAGGTATTCTTTGAGAACTGCTATCTGGAAATCAAAACAGATCAGGTTTCCGTGTAGGCCGTAAACATTCAGTCCGGTATTGAATCGATTGATTCGCTGCATGTCAAAATCATAAGCAAGAAGTGCAGGGTTTCCATCTTTGGTTACTGCATCATGCTCCAGTGGTATTTCTTCCTGGCGAGCGTTCATATCCGATAGTAATAATTCGTTAAGCTGTTTTGTCATTGCCGGGTTTGCTAATAGCTGCATCAATGTTTCCCCCTGAAAATCGTTGGGGAGATAATGGAAATGTTCAAACGAGGTGTCCAGCATAAAGAGGCTTCGCTTGTAGCCACCAGTGCTGGTCAGCAGTTTGAAAGCAGTTTCCATATTGTCACCAAGCATAATTGCACGAATTTTCGGATGTCCGGAGTAAGGATATCCCTGCAGATAATGTTGCAGGAAAGCATTGAGGCGCACTTCAGTTTTATACTCCCACTTGAGGACTCCACTTCCGGTATTGTAGATGACGTAGATGCAATGGGGTGCCATCAGGATTCCCATACTCCGCGAATTTTTGATTTTTGTTGTTGCCGCCCCAAGTTCTTTAATCTCTCTGGAAGAATAAAATAAAGGAAGGCTTCGCATATGGATGGAATCAGCTTCGCGTTCCTCAGAAAAAATATGTGGTTTTCCATCCGGATAAAATGGGATTCCAGCATGGAGTAACGTCAGGTATGTTTGTGCCTTCTGATGAAGACGGATGCGGCGTGACGGTTCGCTTCGGATAACATTAGTCTCAGTATTTCCACTTAGATAGCGGTGGAAGCGGGCAGGATAGTAGGCGAGGAGCAGTTCCTTGGAACGTTTGGTCAGTCGATATCCTCTGAGTTTATCCTTATAGTGGGTGCGGATGAGCTTATCAGCCTTCAGTTCAGTGATGATTTTTTCAGCATAAGAAGGACTTGTAAAAAGCCGATTCAATTGATTCGCAGGAAATTCCCCACAGATTCCGATAAGTTCCAGCAGCCTGAATTTCTGAGTGTCTGGTCTTAGCAAATAAGTATCACCTCAATTCATTTTTTACCGATGTTAGCCTGTACTTGGGTAAAATGGCTTTTGTCAGTGGTAGAAAAAGCATAGAAATATAATGCTTCAATCCTCTTTTTACCTATGTCGGAAAAATAGGTAAGAAAATCAGGAAATTTCCGATATGGTTTCCAATAGTTCTTTATGTGATTTCATCCAATCAGGAAAGGCAGATTTTTCCATGATGTAGACAACTGTCGAATCTGCATTACCAAATTCTGTTGTATGATAGGAATCACAGTACAATCCGCTATCGTCCAATAAAACGTAAGTTGCTATCGTATCCAGAATCTGCTTGAATTCCAGATTGTCATAGTCACGAACCCTTTGGTTGAAAAGAGTACGATCATAAATCTGGCTGAAGCAGACCACACAGTCTTTATACAGAGCTAGGTCGTGGCTTTTTACATATTCCTGCAGAGCATAATTCAGTGGCTCATGAAGAAATGACATATTAGTGCGGACTTTTCTTTTTGGGAGAAGCCCTGGAAGGGTAATAGACAAAATCTCCTGTTCCTGTGAAATGGTGATTCCCTGTGCGTCTGCAGCAAGCTTTAGATAACTGTTCTTGCCAGAGAAATCATTGATATAGACCAGATTCCTGAGCTGGCAGGTGATACGTTCTGATCGTAAGGCAGCATCAGTGCTTAGTGCTTCATAATTTGCACCATATTTTTCAATGTCTGTAGTTTTCAAAGCAAAAAGGGTGTTTCTGAGCTTTTCTATTTCGCTTTCCACACCCTGTAATCTCTGAAATATGATTCTTGTATTTGTGTTCATGAAACCTCTTTCTTTTTGTAGTAGCTGACAGAACCGTCAGGGGTGACCATGCAGTAGGCAATCACACCATCAATTGTAAGTTTCCCCGCTTGTTTTTCCGATTCAATGATGATGATTCGTAATGCTTCCCTTGGAGGAATACTTTCAAACACATGGTTCATCAGTGCTTCCTGTCCATTAGCAACATATATGATTTCATAGGTTTCATCATGGGAAAAGAAATGTAATTTAACGGGAAAATCACCACTGGTATGGTAGATGAGTGCCTTTTTAAAATCCAGAAGAACCCAGAAGGCAGCAATAGTCCCCATATCAGGTGAATTAGCAGACTCTTCAGTGTCGCATAGTAAATGCTGTTCTTTATCATGGTAAATCCGCCCCTGTTTGGTCAAACTGGTGATGAGAGATTTGATAGAGTCTCTGTTTTTATCAAAAAGTTGCAGCACCTGTTCATAATGCAAGGCGTGATATGTAGTGAGAATCCGAAGAAGGGTTGCCCCTTCTCCTTTGTATAGTTGTTCTCGTGTTTTCATAGATGGTCTCCCTTCGTATTTGTAATTGTACGTATAGATATACGTACAGCCTGCGTATAGATTTCTGTGCGTATGGTGTACGTACAGATAGTGGACTGCTGTGAGTACGGTTTTGGGGTACAAAAAAAGCACCGGTCAGGGTGCTGATGAATAAGAAAACTATAAGCAATACTCATTTTAACATGGGTAAATTTGCGTTACAATCGCAGAAGTGTGCCAATGATGAGATTATTATGTGCCAATTGTTTAAAAACTTATATGGAGGATGCTTTACAGAATGTCGAAAATAGTGGTAAAATACAATAAAAGGAAAAAAGAATTAACAAAATTTTTATCGCTTTTTTTCCTTAAAATCAATATAATAGTGGGGGAAGCATATGAGTCGGGCATTAAAAATATTACATTTGTCTGATTTACATATTCCAAAAGAATTTATTAACGATAGAGATTTTAAAACCGTTAAAGTAAATTTGTTAAAAGACATTGAACAACAGAAAAAAAAATATGGAAAAATGGATGTTGCCGTTTTCACTGGGGATTTTGTTGATAAAGGGAATGTTGAATTGTTCAAAGAGGATATGTATACATTTATTAGTGAGGTATTAGATACAGCGGGTATACCTAAAGAAAATGTGGTCTTTGTTCCTGGAAATCATGATGCCAAACGACCAGAAGGTATGGTGTATGAGGAAATACAAAAAGTCAGAGAAAATTGTGAGGTAACAAATAATAAGGATGATGTAGGATATATGTGCAAACGTTTTCAACCGTTTGTAGATTTTTGTATGCAATTTTCGGAAAGTACAATAGAATGTGATAAATCTTATGGAATTACGGATATATCTTTAGACGATAATGAAGTATATCGTTTTATTCGAATAAATTCAGCGTTAGCAACCTATGACAAGAATGATTATAATAATCTTTTCGTTACAAAAGTGCAATTGGATGATATTTTAAGGCAGATGGATGATAGGATTAAACCTCGAATAACTTTTTTGGTCATGCATCATCCTATGGATTGGTTTACATATGAAGAAAGAGTCCTTCTAGAAGAATACATTGCAGATGAAACAAAATTTAATGTAGATATAATACTGAATGGGCATATTCATAATGGGCAAGTCAGTTTAAAATCGGATTTAGATACCAATATAATCACGCTTGTAAGTGGAGTTGGATATAGTAGAATAAAAAGAAAAACTTCAATATACCCAGATTCGTATCGTTATGCCGTTTATTGTGTCGAACCAGATGAGAACAAACTAATAGGTGCATTACGGATATCAAATCAGAAAAAGGGATTTGGACCTGATACAACACTTTATAAAAAAATTAATAATGATGGAGTCTTAACTATTCCGCTAAAGGTTGATTATGGATTATCGACAAGACAATTAAGCATACCTATGTCAACAAAAGTGATTGTCAGTGATGAATTATTAAAAACACTTGATAGTGTCATTGTTCAACTATGGAAATTTGAACAGCAAATTAAAAAAGACATAGATAATATAGCACGAAAAAAAGGTAAAAAAGAACAAAAAGTAACACAAGAAGATAAAATAAATGTATTTCTTTTTAATTTGTGTTGTGCCTTTAGAACTGTTTTTTTTCCAGATGTTTCTAGCAGAGATGTTCGTGTACACGTCAGACATTATATCCCTAGTATAGATACGCATCGAGTAGTAATGTCACTATATGGGGATAAAACAAAGAGTGGTCCTGTAACTGATATGAAATGGGGCGATAAAAATAATTTAATATACTATTCATATATTGAAAAAAGAACATTGTTAGCTTCAATAAATCCAGATAAAACATTTCACACAACGGATAGCAGGTGGGATGAATTCCTATCATTGGCTGTGACATATGATGGATATAAAAAGAATGAAATACCAGCTATGTCTTTTGGTATTTCATTTGATTGGGATAATATGGAAGCTGATGAGATTTTGCAAATAATGAATATTCTATATTGTTTAAGTTACGTTGGCTTAGAACATGTAATGGAAAATGTAATTGAGTATGCAAGTAATAAATTAAAATTTAAAGATTATTTTAATAAAATAGGAGGAGAATATGAGTTTAGCCAAGGCGGAAAAAAAGTCAATAACGATTGACAAATTTGATTTAGCACAGACTCTTTTGAGAGCTAAGTCTAGTAGTAGAGTGACGGATGAGGATTTTAATACCTTGATCAAAGTCTATGAGGATGCTATTGTAAAGGATGTTAGCAGCAATAAATATTCTCCTACTGTAAAAATAACAAAGGAACAGAAAGAATTACTTAATTTTGGAATTTAGAGAGAGAAGGGAGACGTCATATGACGTCTCCCACTTATTTATTTCGGGAAGAATCTATTCAAGATATCCATTGTTTCTTTTGATGTAAAACCCCAGAGAATGGTACTCAGCGCTTCTATAGCTGCGTGACGTTTCCGGTAATAGGTACGATAAGAGATATTGCTGATATGCGGTTCGAGCTTTTCAAGGATCTCATCCGTGTTTTTCAGTTCCTGTGGAGACAGGAATGCATAATAGAGAATCCAGTAATACTGTTCTCCGTGCTTATGATTGTTACGGAGAAGATCAACGGAAGAATCTAATAGCTTCAACATCTTGTTACTCCGCTCAATGCTTTTTGCCCTTTCTGCTATGTCAGTTCCGGATAATTCTACCCCTGCAGCATAAACGGAATCTAGAAAATCATCCACACTGGTTCCATATTCCATACGGAATTGCGCTTCTAACTGCCGGACCACTACCTTCAGGCTGTATGTGGCATCCCGGTATCTTCGCAGAAACTTGTAAGTGTCGTGGAAGCGGGGATCTTCTTCAGGAGTCGCATAGCTTTGTTTTTTGTTTCCAGCCATTCTATTCACCCCCTTTCGCAGTAGTCATATATGTTTCAGCAGGCAGGTTAACGGCAGGTTTTTCTTTTGGCGTGACAGTCAGTTCAAACCGATATGCAGCCTTTCCGTAAGGACAGATAATATTTAGTGTATATTGATTTACTGTATCTATGCAGGCTGATAAAGGAGATAATATATACCTGGTTTTGGAGCATTCGCAGCACGGAATCCCCTGTGTTTGCAGTAGTTCTGCGACTTTTTTGATGATAAATTTCATGTGAGAAACCGGAACGCAGGACTCATTTTTGGGAACGGTGATTTGTTCTTCTGTAACAGTTTCTGAAACGCAGACCTCTTCTTTGGTTTCAGGTACGTGGATTGGCAGTTGCATGTTCATAGCGATTTCCTCCTTGTCTATCATTACATCACTGATGTCAAACATGACAGACAGGTAGTAGTTAAGATAGATCATGCTGCCATGTTTGCCTTTGAAGCTGACAAGAGTGATGAAGTTTAACTCTTCAAATTTTTTCAAGATACGTGATATAGTGGTTTTTGAATGTCCCCAACGTTCTCCAAGTGACTGGAAGCTGGTTAGGGGATTACCTGTGTTATTTCGGTAATATACTACAGGTGCAGAGAATGAGCCTTGCACGGTTGGATCATTGTATATAGCATGAATCCACATATCCAGTAACATATCCATCTCTGAGCATTTCCCCAGGCTGATAAGTTCATGGACTTTTGCAATAGGGAAAAAGAAAAATCCATCATCCTTTTTGCAGGGACAGTTGTATTCCAGAACGGTATTGTCCTTTGCCCAGTCAGTGATCTTAAATTTTACGATTTTCTTATTTCCAAGAAGAGAGTATGTAATACAATTTTGCTTCACCAGAAAATCTAAAATAGAGATTGCTTGATGTTGGAACCGGCAGTGAAACCATGTCTGAAGATCGGAAAGAGTACAGAGCCATTCGCCAGGACCTACCATGTAGGTAATATGCTCCATTCGCCGATATGACGAGCGGTAATTAGCATAGGAGCAAAGCACGATATAGTAAAAAAGACAAGAGCCTCCGTTTGTGCGGATGCTCTTGTCAGCGATAAGTGATCGTATAAAATTTCTGTAAATTCTGCAGCGTGGGAAATCCACGATTTGTTTTAATTCTAATTGATAGTCCATAAAATAACCTCACATTCTAAAAAGGTATTGAAGTACCTCCGGATACGATTCTTTGATAGTGAATCAGGTGCACCTCATTGCATTTCTATTGCATTTTTGATATCTTTTCATACTATTTCAAACTATCCAATATTGCCTGAAAATGGCTTAAAATCATTGGTTTTGCTTTATATTGCTTACCGTCAAACTGGAGTTTGAGTAGCTTGAAAAATCGCGGAAAAGCCCATAAATAAAGGCTTTGCGGGGTGTCGAAAAGACCAAATGGAGTGCAAATGGAGTTTAAAAATTATTTTTTTCTCTTGTTTATATTCCAGATTCACCTGCAAATTTCGTGAAATCGGTTATTCTCATAAAATAAAATTAGAGTAAATATGAAGAACAGTTTGTTTTGATTGAAGTGATTTTCGTCAAGGCAGACTGTTTTTTTGTTGCCTGCATTTAGAAAACAGATACCACAGAAAGGTTCTTTACTTTCGATGAGCTTAAACTCCATGACACAGTAATCACACTGATGGAGAATTAAAAAACAAGAAAATTTGATAAATTTCGGAAAATGATGTCCGATTTTGCATCTGCCAGTACAGAGTATATGAAGAGATAAATATTCAAAACACAGGAGGTACTGATTATGCAGAATAAATTATTTTTAAAGGCAGCCGATATATGTGAACTTCTGGAAGTAAAACAGACATCGGCTTATGAAATCATCGGAAATCTGAACAAGGAACTGGAAGAACAGGGCTACCTGACGCTTAGAGGAAAAGTTCCGACAAAGTATTTTGTGAAGCGTTTCTACGGAGTAGAAGATACTTGTGAGATTCCACAGGAAGAGGGAAAGGAATGGTTTCATGCGTAAGAGAAAAATGTATTTATCAGTGGAAGACATTGCAGAACTCTTTGGATTATCAGTTTCGTTTGCTTACCGGGTAGTGGAAAGAATGAATGCCGATCTGGCAAGCAAGAACTATTATGTGATTCTCGGTCGGGTGCCAACCCGCTATGTAGAGGACAAGATCTATGGTCTGGAACATGTTGAGCAGTATTTGAAGGAGGATAAAGCGGTATGAGTATGATGCAGGAAAAAATGTATATGGATGTGGATGATGTGTGTGCAATTCTTGGAGTTTCAAAAACTTATGCATATAGTCTGATGCGAGAATACAACAAAGAATTGAAGGCAAAAGGCTATATTGTAGTAGCTGGAAAAATCTCTACGAAATTCCTGGCAGAAAAGATTTATGGCATGAAAGTCGAGGATTAGCAATGGGGGTTTACAAAGAAGGAAAAAACTGGAAAGTACAGGTCTATTACAAAGACTGGCAGGGAAATCGGAAAAGAAAACAGAAAAGAGGATTCAGGACCAAGGGTGAAGCTAAGGAATGGGAAAGAGATTTCCTGCAACAGCAGAGCCAGGGTGTGGATATTGAATTTGGAAATTTTCTGGAGATTTATTACAAAGATATGGATGTCCGTCTCAGAGAAAACACTATGTACACGAAGCGATATATTATTGACCTGAAAATCAAGCCTTATTTTGAAAAGAAGATTCTCAGTGAAATTACGGTGGCAGACGTCCGTGCATGGCAGAATGAGTTGCTGACGTATAAGGATAAGAATGGAAAAGGATATTCTCCTACTTATCTGAAAACAGTGAACTGCCAGCTGACTGCAATCTTCAATTATGCAATGCGGTATTATAACCTGCAGGATAATCCCTGCAGGAAGGCAGGAGCGATTGGCAAGAGTAAAGGAGAACCGAAGGACTTCTGGATGCAGGAAGAGTTCAATGCTTTTCTGGAAACAGTAAGTGATAAGCCGGAGACAAGAATGGCGTTTCTTTTGTTGTACTGGACCGGAATGCGTATCGGTGAATTGCTTGCACTTACTTATAATGACATCAATCTTGAAGAGAAAACCATATCAATCAATAAATCTTATCAGAGACTGAAAGGAAAGGATATGATCACGCAGCCGAAAACTCCAAAGAGTATCCGTGTGATTACGATGCCGGATTTTCTTGCAGAGGAATTTAGGGAGTATTGCAGTCATTTGTATGGAATTATGAAAAAGGAAAGACTTTTTCGGTTTACCAAATCGCATATGGAACATTGTATGGCTACCGGAATCGAGCGGTCTGGTGTAAAGCGGATACGACTTCATGATCTCCGCCATTCCCATGCCAGTATGCTGGTTGATATGGGGGTGGCTCCATTGGAGATTGCAGAACGCCTTGGACATGAAAAGGTGGAAACCACGTTGAACACTTATTCACATCTGTATCCGTCTACACAGAGTAAATTAGCAGGTTTGCTAGATAAGAAACATGAGGAAGAGGAGGAATAAGCGATGGCTGGTGACAGACATGGAAAACACAACACAACGACCATTTCTTTTCGGGTGAATTCTTATGAAAAAGCAACAATTGAAGAACGAGTGAAAGTGAGCGGAATGAAAAAACAGGATTATATCGTCCGATCATGCATTTACAATCATGTATGTGTTGTTGGAAAGAAAGAAACAATTGAGATTATCCGGTCAGAAATGAAGGAAATGAGTTTGGTTTTGGAGGATGTGGCAAAAGATTTGAAGTCTGAAAAACCAGTTATTTCAGAATCGGTTCTTGATAGTATGACAGAACGGTATCTTGCATTTTTGGAAGCAGCATTATGGATGCTGAAAGGTTCAAGTTATTTATGGGAGGATAAAAAGGATGGAAGAGAAAGTAATGAAGGATTGTAAAGTGCTGGCATTGTGTTCACAAAAAGGCGGGGTTGGCAAGACAACAAGTTGCGTGAATCTGGCAGTCGGACTTGCAAAAGCAGGGAAGAAAGTGCTTGTGATTGACAATGATCCGCAGGGAAGTATGACAGCAAGTCTTGGGTATCATAACCCAGATGAATTACCAATCACACTGGCTACTATTCTGACAAAGATTGTAGAAGATGAACTATTTGAAAATACACTGGGAATTTTACATCACCAGGAAGGAATTGATTTGATTCCGGCAAACATCGAACTCTCTGGAATGGAAGTTTCACTTGTAAATATTATGAGCAGGGAACTTGTCTTAAAACAATATATAGAAAGAATGAGAGAAGAATACGACTATATATTGATTGACTGTATGCCATCACTTGGAATGCTGACGATCAATGCACTTGCCAGTGTCGATGCAGTTATTATACCTGTCCAGGCGGCTTATCTTCCTGTAAAGGGTCTAGAACAGCTGATACGGACGATAGGAAAGGTGCGAAGACAGCTTAACAAACAACTGAAAATTGGAGGTATATTGATCACAATGGTGGATAACCGAACGAACTATGCAAGAGATATATCTGATCTGATTTTTGATACATATGGAAACCAGATTAAGATTTTTCCACAGAGTATTCCATTTTCAGTACGAGCAGCTGAAATCAGTGCGGAAGGAATCAGCATATTTGAGCATGATCCAAAAGGAAAAGTAGCGGCTGCATATTGGCAGATGACACAGGAGGTGCTTTTGAATGAAAGGTAGAAGTGCATCGAAGATAAAACTGACATCTTATGATGAATTACTTGGAGGAGGAGAAGAAACGAACGATATCCAGCAGGTTTCACTTGAGCATTTACATTCTTTCGAGAACCATCCATTTCAAGTAAATGATGATGAGGCAATGGCGGAACTGGTGGAAAGTGTGAAAGAAGAGGGAATTCTTACAGCATTACTGGTACGACCGCTGGGTGATGGTGAATATGAAATCATCGCCGGTCACAGAAGGAGACATGCGGCACAACTTGCTGGTCTTAAAGAGGTTCCGGTTATTATCAGAAATATGGATCAAGATACAGCTGTCCGTGCGATGGTAGACAGCAATCTGCAGAGACCTAATATACTCCCAAGTGAAAAGGCATTTGCTTACCGTATGAAGATGGAAGCAATGAATCATCAGGGAACATCAGGCGGTATCAGTGCGAAAGACATTGGAAAGAACGCAAATGACAGTGCAAGGCAGGTGTATCGCTATATCCGGCTTACTTATCTGATGAATGACCTATTAAACGCAGTAGATCGTGATGTGATCGGATTGCAGGTAGGTGTAGAGCTTTCCTACCTTACGGTTCCAGAACAGGAGATGGTGGAGGAAGTGCATGAGAGTACCGGAAAATATCCAAGTCTGGAACAGGCAAAAAAAATAAGGCAACATCGAGAAGAAAAAACGCTGACAAAAGAGATTGTGCGGCTCCTGGTTATAGGAGAGCGTAAAAAGAAAACAACGGTAACATTAAAACAGGATGAAATTAAGAAGTATTTTCCTCCAGAGTATGATGAACAGAAGATACGGACTGTTATATGTCAGCTTTTGGAGGAATGGAGCAATCAGAATCATTGATAAGTACGAAGGGAGGGATGTGTCATGAGTATAAGAGCAACATTCCATTATTTTCAAGGAATGGAATGCGATATGTACAGTTTTTATCGTATTCCCAAACTGCTGTTTACAAGTGAATATTTTAAAAATCTCTCCTGCGAAGCAAAGGTGCTGTACGGACTGATGTTAGACCGGATGTCACTGTCCATCAAGAACCGGTGGTTTGATGAAGAGGACAGGGCATATATTTTCTTTTCGGTGGAAGAGATTATGGAAATGCTTAACTGTGGCAGGAATAAGGCTGTGAATTGTCTAAAAGAGCTGGATCAGGAAAAAGGGATTGGATTGATTGAGAAGAGGCGAATCGGACTTGGAAAAACAAATGTTATTTACGTGAAAAATTTCAGCCTGACAGAATATCCAGATGAGCCAGCAATCTTTGATTCGGAAGAAACACCGGAAAATGTAGCAGAGAGAAAAGAAAATACAGAGACAGAAATAGAAGAATATGCGAAAAAAGAGCCGGAAAAGCCCGTAAATACACAGAAGTTTGAAAAACAAACTTCAGGAAGTTTGAAAAATAAACTTCAAGAAGTTTCAAAAACAAACTTCAAGGAGTTTGAAAAACAAACTTCAAGAAGTTTCAAAAACAAACTGTAATAATACTGAATATAATTATACTGAATTTAGTGAGAATGAATCTTATCAATATCTATCTGAACAAGAGAAAGGGAGAGATAGGATACAGGAGAGAAATGAGTATCGACAGTTAATTCATGATAATATCGAATATGAGATCCTTTGTCAGAGCTATGGAACTGGACGAGTAGAAGAGCTGGTAGAGCTGATGCTGGATGCAATATGTTCGACAAAGACATATCAACAGATCAATGGGGAAGCTGTGCCTACACAAGTGGTCAAGAGCCGTTTGCTCAAAGTCGGGTATGAACACATCCAGTATGTGTTTTTCAGTCTTGACAGGAGTACAAGCAAAGTGAAGAATATCCGGCAGTATATGCTGACGGTATTGTATAACGCTCCTGCAACAATCAATCAGTTTTATGATGCTGAAGTTCGACATGACATGTACTGGGGGAAGGATATTCCAGACAGGTAAGAACTTTGTGCCCACTGGGCACGAAGTTTAAAAAGAGATAGTCATATCTGGCAGATATGCTAAAATAACCTTGTGTCCACTGGGCACAAAGTAGGAGGAAGAATTATGTTGAGATTTATGATAAAACTGCCATTTCGAATTATTGCAGCTCCTGTTTGGCTGGTACTTGCAGCGGTGAATATTGTGCTGGTGTTCCTGGTTGGGTTATCTGCTGGATTCTGCTATCTGATAGCCGGAATCTCTGTTGTGACAGAAGTTTTGAGTATTGGGTTTGGAATCAGTACGGACTGGACAATGAAATCAGCGATTATTACGACAGTAGTGTTTGTTCTACTCCCACATATCGGTATGGGGATAGTTGCAGTAATTGAAGTTGTGAAATGTGGATTACAGGAATTTATTTTTGGATGATTGTGGAAAATATAGTGGCGCTATATGGAAAGGCAGAAATAAACAATGGAAGAATTATATAAAGTGATGGATGATTTGCTTGAGGTGGAATTTCAGATGAAAGCAGGGATGGATATTCTGAAAGAACTGGAAGAGTTTTATATGCTGGAAAAAGAAACCGAAAAATCGGATGCTAGAAAAGTAGCTGTGCTGATGAAAGGATATCTGCAGTCGATGAAGTCAAATATTCGAGAAATCATTCGTTATATTGATGACACGACACTTGAAAAATCAAATGATAAAAAGAAAGATAAACAGGAATCTGCGAGCACCATATCCGAGGAAGTGCAGGAATTTGTGAATCTGACAATTACAGAGCATATGGGGAAAGCATATTCAGAATGGAAGTTAAAGCAGGATAAAGAGCCAGTAAGTGAGATTGATAAGAAATACCAGAAATTACTGGAAACGTTATCCCAAGAACAGGAAGAAGTGATTACGGAATACTGTAATGCAATTTTTAGCAGTGGAGCAGAAACAGAAGAATTTTTCTATCGACTGGGATTAAAAGATGGACTGAATCTGAAAAATACGGTAAAATCTGTATTAGAAATGATATCATGAAATCGGAAGTTGGAGGATACACGCATGAAAATTGTAATCATTAATGGAAGTGCCAGAAAAGGAAACACGCTGACAGCAATCAATGCATTTATAAAAGGAGCATCAGAAAAGAATGAAATTGAAATCATTGAACCTGACAAACTCAACATTGCACCATGCAAGGGATGTGGTGTCTGTCAATGCTCTAAGGGATGCGTCGATAAGGATGATACAAATCCTACAATTGATAAAATTGCTGCCGCAGATATGATTCTTTTTGCTACACCAGTTTATTGGTGGGGAATGTCAGCACAATTGAAACTTATCATTGATAAGTGCTACTGCCGTGGATTGCAGTTAAAAAATAAAAAAGTTGGCACGATTGTTGTAGGCGGTTCTCCCGTAGACAGTATCCAGTATGAGCTGATTGATAAGCAGTTTGACTGTATGGCAAAATATCTTTCATGGGATATGCTTTTCAAAAAATCATATTATGCAACAGCCAGAGATGAACTTGAAAAAAACAAGGATTCCATGAACGAACTTGAGGGGATCGGAAAAAATTTATAAAGCACGTTCCAAATTCCTGTTTGCATATTTCATCAAACGGTACATATTAAAATTAACACAAAGGGAGATGTTAGAATGAAAGCTCATGAATATTGGTCTGTCGGAGCATTGATAACGATGCTAGGAACTTTTTATAGCGGATATAAAGGTTCAAAATCAAGCCATAAATATTTTGCGGCAAGTTCTTTGCTTTGTATGATTATGGCTATTTACACAGGTCATAAGATGATATCTAAAAACAAGAAAACAAAGAAAGAACCAATATCATTAGGAAATGAAGAATAATACAATCAACCTTGTGCCCAGTGGGCACGAAGTTGGCATAGTCACTATGGTGTCAGGAGAAATCCTGGCATCTTTTTTTTATTGATTTGATAGACGGAAATCTTCTTATAAGCCCGCGCAAGTGTTTATAAAACCTCGCGAAAATGGCTTAAAATCAAGGTTTTCTGCATATCGTCATTTATCTTGCCATATCTCCGTATAAGATGATTTTGTAAGACCGGGCACCATTTTGGCACCACAAATTATAGGAGGACGACATGAAAAACGTACTTTTAGACAAGGGTATTATACTCCCGTCCGGCGAAATCAGCAAGGATAAGGTAAACCTTGTAACCGGAGCAATCACGCAGCCATTCGCAGAAATGGTATGGGTAACGACAGGCGGCGACATGGAAACCGTAAACCGCTTGACCGACGTACTTGTTACCATGAACACCCCCGCCGACCGGGGGAAGCTGTTCAAAATCATAAAAATGCTCTATGGGCTTATGGGCTTGCCCTTTTCCGAGGAAGCCGAGCCTATGGACGCAGACCCCGCCGTTTTGGAATACTTCATTTTTTCCTTTACGGCAGACTTTGGCGAAGTCATACAAGACCTCATAGCCGAAGAAGCAGAATAACGCACCGCACAGGCGGCGTTTCTCACTTCCCACAAGGAAGAACAGGAACGCCGCTTTTTTCATGCCCTTTGTTACGCAGTAGGCATGAAAAAGCCCTTGATTTACGCGGCTTTGCGGACGCGGTTTTCAGCGGATAAGGGATTGATACCTAAACCCTCAAAATCGCGTTTCTATTGCGTAACAGGTATGCAGCAAAGGAGTGATGAAGCTATGGCAGTTTTCAGAGTGGAGCGCAACAAGGGCTATACGGTTATGAGCAACCACCACTTACGCAATAAGGAGCTATCCCTAAAGGCAAAAGGGCTGTTATCGCAAATGCTGTCCTTGCCAGAGGATTGGGACTACACCCTTGCGGGGCTGTCCTTTATCAACCGGGAGAAAATCGACGCTATCCGGGAAGCCGTTAAGGAACTGGAACGCGCCGGGTATATCGTGCGTTCAAGGGAACGCGACGAGAAAGGACGCTTGCGCGGCGCAGATTATGTGATTTTTGAGCAGCCGCAGACCCCGCCTGTATCGGATTTACCTACATTGGAAAATCCAACATTGGATAATCCGACGTTGGAAAAACCTACGCAGAAAAAACCTACGTTGGAAAATCCAACGCAATTAAATAAAGATATACAAAAGACTAACTTACCCAAAAAAGAAAAATCAAATATAGATTTATCAAGTACCGATTCCATTTCTATCCATTCCCTAAATCCCTTGCCTTACGACGGGGAAGCGGCAGAGCCGCCGGAACGGAAACGAAAGGAAGCGACAGACGCATACAGCGTTTATGAGGAAATCATCAAGGACAATATCGAGTACGACCATTTTGTACGCTACGGGCAGGTAGACAAAGACCGTCTGGACGAAATTGTTTCGATTATCCTTGAAACGGTATGCAGCAAGAGAAAGACAATCCGTATCGCCGGGGACGATTACCCGGCAGAGCTTGTCAAGGCAAAGTTTATGAAGCTCAACAGCAGTCACATTGAATTTGTCTTTGACTGCATGAAAGAGAATACCACCAAAATCCGCAACATCAAACAGTACCTTAAAGCGGTGCTGTTCAATGCGCCGAATACCATTGACAGCTACTATACCGCCCTTGTCGCTCACGACATGGCGACAGGCAAAATCTAAAGGAGGATTACCACATGGCACAGAAAACAGGAGCTTTGATTTTTGACGAACAGACCGACCGCTACGACATTCGCTTTGACATTGCCGACTATTACGGCGGCTTGCATTGCGGAGAGTGTTTCGACGTATTCACAGGCGGCAAATGGAAGCCGACCCGCATTGAAATGAGCGCGGCGCAGGAATGGTACCTTGTGGGTATCCGCGCCGAGGATTTGAACGGCTTGCGCGTCCGTATCTAAAGCTTATGGGCGGCTACCGCAGCGGCGTACCACCCTAACACTATCAGACTACCGCGAAAGGAGGACGGTAAATGCAAGATGAAATCAACGAAAAGACCATAGCCCTTTACATCAAGACCGGGAAGCTGACCGCGCAGACACTTCAAAAGGCTATGAAAACGCTGCTTGCACAGATGAAGAAGCAGAAAGACAAAACGCCGCAGGGCAAGCAGACCTTAAAGCAGCTTATGAAGCAGAACGCGGGAGTTTCCAACATTGAGATTACCGAGGGCAATATCAAAGCCTTTGAGAGTACGGCGAAAAAGTACGGTATCGACTTTGCGCTGAAAAAGGACACGACGGAAAACCCGCCCCGCTACCTTGTGTTTTTCAAAGGCCGCGACGCTGACGTGCTGACCGCAGCCTTTAAGGAGTTTTCCGCAAAGAAGCTGACACAGGAGAAAAAGCCCTCTATCCGCAAGCTGCTTTCCTCTCTGAAAGAAAAGGCGGCGGGCTTGAACGCGCAGCGGGACAAGGTAAAGAACAAGGACAGGGAGGTATCGCTATGAAGCAGGAAGTCAAAAAGCTGCTTATCCTCAACCTGCCCTATCTGCTCTTTGTCTATCTGTTTGACAAGATAGGCGCAGCAATACGCCTTACCCCCGGCGCAGACGCAAGCGAAAAGCTCTTGCAGCTTGGGACGGGCTTTGCCGCCGCCTTTTCCAGTATCGCGCCGAGCCTGCACCCCGCCGATCTGCTTATCGGCATTGCGGGGGCGGTCATTATCCGGCTTGCCGTTTACATGAAAGGCAAGAACGCGAAGAAGTACCGAAAAGGCATGGAATACGGTTCTGCACGTTGGGGCGGCGCGGAGGATATAAAGCCGTATATCGACCCTGTATTTGAAAATAATGTGCTGCTGACGCAGACCGAAAGGCTGATGATGAGCAGCCGCCCGAAGCAGCCGAAGTATGCAAGAAACAAAAACATTCTTGTTATCGGCGGTTCCGGCAGCGGCAAGACCCGCTTTTTCGTAAAGCCCAACCTTATGCAAATGCACAGTTCTTATGTTGTTACCGACCCGAAGGGGTACATTTTAAGAATACAGAGAAAATATGTCATTAAAAAATGAAGTGTTTTCTGTGTGTTCTTATTTTTTAGCATTATGAAAGGAGCTGAGAAAATGGCTAAAGACAACAGAATAACAGCACTTTATGAGCGTCTGTCTCGTGATGATGAGATTCAAGGAGAATCGAACTCTATAACAAATCAGAAGCAGTATCTTGAAGATTATGCAGTACAAAATGGTTTCGAGAATATCCGACATTTCAGTGATGATGGATATTCAGGAACAAATTTCAACAGACCGGCTTTCAATGCACTATTGGCAGATATTGAAGCCGGAAGAGTTGGAACGGTGATTGTCAAGGATATGTCGCGATTTGGTAGAAACTATCTGCAAGTAGGTTTTTATACTGAAATGATGTTTCCAAAGAAAGGTGTCCGTTTTATCGCAGTCAACAACGGAGTTGACAGTGCCAATCCGACAGATAATGACTTTACACCATTCCTGAATATTATGAATGAGTGGTATGCGAAAGATACCAGTAAGAAAATCAAGGCAGTATTCAAGGCAAGAATGAGAGACGGAAAGCGTGTCAGCGGTGCTGTGCCATATGGATATTACAGAAAGCCTGCGGATAAGCAGACCTTGTATGTTGATGAAGTATCTGCTTCGGTTGTCAGACGCATTTTTCAGCTTGCTTGCGAGGGAATGGGAGCAACTGCAATAGCAGATACCTTGTCAGAGGATAAAGTGCTTATTCCGTCAGCTTATGCGAGACAGAACCACCCTGAGGATTGCCAGTGTACGAGATACCATGATGCTTATACATGGAATGCAACAACAGTCGGCTATATTCTGAGCAGACGTGAGTATTTGGGGCATACCATTCTTGGCAAGACAGCAAAAGACAGTTTTAAGACGAAACGAAAAAGAGTTGTGAATGAGGACGAGCTGCTTATTTTCTATAATACCCATGAAGCTATCATAGATCAGGAAACTTATGATAAGGCACAGAAAATGAGAAAACGAGTTTCTCCGAGACGGAACAGTGAAAAGCCTACACATAGGCTGTCAGGAATGCTTTATTGTGCGGATTGTGGAAGCAGACTGGCATTTATCAATTCTCAGTCGAAAGATGGAAAGACCTATGACAGTAATCAGGCATTCCGATGTAGCCGGTATCACAATAAATATCATTCATGTACTGGTCATTATATTAAGGCAAGTACAGTAGAAATGCTGATTTATCAGGCAACTAAGCGTGTTTCACAGTATGTCCTGAATGATGAAAAGGAATTTGTGGAACAGTTGAAGGCACAGTATGAAATACAGTGTGAAAAGGACAATACCAATGATAAAAGGGAGTTATTGGAAGCTAAGCGTCGCATGATGGATTTAGATGATCTGATAAAGGGATTATATGAAAATTTCACTTTGGGACGATTGCCTGAGAGACAGTTTAACCGTCTTATGACAGAATATGACACCGAGCAAAGTAACCTAGAGCAGAGAATTTCAGAACTTGAAACTGCTACAGAACGTATATCCACTAAGGCAGTGCAGATTGACAAATTTGTGCGACTGGTCAAGAAATACCGAGATTTTGAGGAACTGACAACACCTATGCTTAATGATTTTATTGAAAAGGTTGTAATTCATGAAGCTGTGGGTGGCAGAACAAAAGACCGCACTCAGCAAGTGGATATTTACTTCAATTTCATTGGAAATTTCGTTCTCCCACTCAGTGAGGACGAAGTGGAAGCCTTGCAGTTAGAGGAAGCACGCAGAGCGGAAGAGATTGCAGAAAGAAAGAGAAATTCTTCTAAGAAATCTACGCAGAAAAGAAATCAGAAGCGAGCAGAAATCAAGGCAAAGGCAGAAGCCGGAGATCCTATTGCAAAGGCAGAATATGAAGCAATTCTTGAAAAGGGTAGGCAGAATAATCGTAAGCAAGCAGAGAAAATGCGCAAATTGAGAATGGCTGACCCTGAATATCGGGCGATGATGGAAGAGAAAGAACGCTTGGCTTTGGAAAGGGAAAGGAAGCGTCAGGAGCGTGCTACAAGGAAGAAAAAAGCTACCTTGGCAGAATTAAAGGAGCAAGCAGAAAAAGGCAATCAGGAAGCAATCAGAGAGCTTGAAGAGCGTAGGGCTATTGCTAGGGAACGCTCGAGAAAATCAGCTGAAAAGCGTAAGCAGAGAGCAGAAAATGACCCTGAATATGCGAAATATTTGGAAGAGAGAAATGCAGAATACAACAGACGGCATACCGCAAGGAGAAAGGAGCAGTTAGAAGCTTTGAAGGCTAGGGCAGAAGCCGGAGATCAGGAAGCGCAGATCCAGCTTGCAGAGCGTAAACAGTATCAGGTCAGAGCCACAGTAAAGAGTTATCGGAAAATGCGTGACGATGCATTAAACGGAGATCCTATTGCAAAAGAAAAATATGAAAAGACCTTGGCTAAGAGACGTGAAGCGTATCATGCTAAGAAAAATGAACAGAGTGCCTAGAATGAATGGTATTTTATTACGGTACAGTAGTTGCAGAATTGAAGAGAAAAAGCGGGAGCTTATGCAATACAGTATCCTAATATATTTTATTTCTAGGAAAGGTTCAGGAAATTCTTTTGAAAATGGTAGATATTCCGTGCTAGTAGATGTATAATTTAAAACAACAAATCGGAATTTGAAGGAGGCATGTATTATGAATATAGGATTTTGGTCATGTATAATTTTAGTAATACCATTTATGATTATAGGGGTGTTATTTGCGGTTTTTAAGGAAAAAGCAGCAAAATTTGTTTCAGGATTTAATTCATTTTCTAAAGAAGAACAGGCATTGTATGATAAAGCTCATATCTCTCGTGATATAAGAAATCAGTGCTTCGTGTGGACTATTATAATGTTGGCAGGAGCGTTATTATCCTGCTTTTTAACCCCATATATGGCTATACCGGCCTATATTATTTGGTTAATTCTGTTTTTTAGAGAAGTACACTTTGATAATCATAAAGCGTTTGAAAAATATTTATTAAAGTAAATTCCAGTTTGTCGAATCGTTCAAGACGTTATGATTATATCAAAAATAGAATTAAGAAGGGATATATTTCTTTGGAGCAGAGTACAGAGGTGCAACCTCTGGCGGATTGTAAAGGCAGAGCCTTACGCAAGGTGCAGGAGAAAGACTCCGCTCGGGTTAAGGGCGAAGCGTCTTAGCCGGTCAAGGGTGCAACCATTGCCCAGTTAGTGGCGTTTCGCCACTAAGTACTGGGTATTACTTGTAGCAGAGCTTCACAAGTTTTGGCAACTTCGTTGCAATTCCCTTCGGGAAAATAATTAAATATTGTTGCTATTAACAGACTGAGTAGAGAAATTTACTTGGTCTTTTTTTGTCAGAATATGAAAGGAAAGATGGTTATGAAAGCTACTAGACACAATGGAAGATCAGGTAAGCATGGGACTTATGATGCTAAGCATAATGACCGCAGATTTGATGTGGAGAATAGTGAGCATATTGACGCAGAGAGGACAAAATTAAATGTCTATTGGGACTGCTATCAGGGTTACAGTCTGCCGAATGATGAGAACGAAAGGGCAAGGTTCACTTTTTCGGAAGTGGAGAAAGCCTACTATGTTGAGAATTATTCAGATCATGTAGACGGGCAGAACGAAAGAAATAGAAAGGCAAGACATTATGACAGAGTGAAATCTATTGACGGTATTCTTGAAAATAATAAAACGTGTCCGGAAGAAACTTTGCTACAGCTTGGCAACATTGACGGAACAGTTTCCGCTGATGTGCTTGCTCAGATTAGTGCGGAATACTTTGAGGAATTTAATAGACGATATGGTTCTCATGTTCATATTTTGGACTGGGCTTTACATCTTGATGAAGCTACTCCGCATATCCATGAAAGGCACGTTTTTGACGCATTGAACCAGTATGGAGAATTGTGTCCCCAACAAGATAAGGCTTTGGAAGAATTGGGTTTTGAACTTCCGAAGCCGAATGAGAAAAAGGGAAAGTACAACAATCGGAAGATGGTCTTTGATGATGAGTGCAGAAAGCTGTTCATTAGTATTTGCCAAAAGCATGGACTAAATATTGATGTTGAACCGGTCTATGGTGGTGTGAGCTATTTGGAAAAGCAAGATTTTATCCTCATGAACCAACAGAAACGCATTGAGGAAAAGCAAACCCTGTTAGACGGGCTTATGATGAAGATAGAGGACGTAAACGCAGTTGTTGAGGAAGCAGTTGACCTTGCCTATGAAAAGGCTTGTGAGGTGGTCACAGAGCGTGTGAAAGAGGAAACTGTGAAGCATGATGTTGATGTAGTAAAAGATTACGGAGAATTGTTACAGAAACAGCCGAAGGACAAACTCAGCGACAGTTCTAAGTCGGTAGCTTCCAAAGTTGTAAATGCGATTGTTTCCCGACTGGAGAAAGCGTCTCAGGTTCTTCTTGGCAATATTATTTCTGCCCTGAATGAGCCGAAGAATAAGACTAAGGCAAAGGAGCAGATCAAGGAGCACGCAAGAGTATCTATTCAGGAAAAACTGAAAGCCATGCAGAAGCAGGTCAGGGAAGAAGAGCAGAAACGAGACGTGCCTGTCAGAAAAAGGAATATGGAACTTTAAGGAGCATTTGTTATCCATGACTGGAGAGACAGATGCTTTTTTATTGTCCGGAAAGGATTGTATGGGAGTATTTGATGAAGTAAAGGAACGAGTGACTGCAAGGGCAGTTATGGAGCGGGTCGGTATTGTTTTCAATCGGAGTAATATGTGCAAGTGTCCGTTTCATCAGGATAAGACAGCGAGCATGAAAGTAAAGCCGACAGATAAGAAATATTTTTGCTTTGGTTGTGGGGAAAAGGGAGATGCAATTGATTTTGTTGCGAAGTATTATAATCTTTCTCCCAAAGATGCAGCTATGCAGATTGCTGATGAATTTGGTATAGCTTATGACAGCTCGGTGCGGTCTCCACCAAAGCCGGTCAGGAGAGAAAAATCTCCAATGCAGATACTGTCAGAAACTAAGACTAAGACCTATCGGGTATTATCTGATTATCTACACTTGCTGAAAGACTGGAAGCGGGATTTTGAACCGAAAAGCATGGATGAAATTGATGAGAGGTATGAGGAAGCTGTGAATAATCTCCCCAAAGTGGAGTATCAGCTTGATATCATGTTATGGGGAACAGAGGAAGAGAAAGAAATGCTACTCAGAGATTTGGGAAAGGAGGTGGCAGAAATTGAGCGAAAAGTTAATGAGCATCGCAGAAATCAGGGAACGATTGATCACAACAGACAAAGGAGCTGTGAAGCAGTGCATTAGGAATGTTGTTACAGTATTGCAGAATGATCCGAAGTTCAAGGGTGTTATTCGCTACAACATGATGACAGATCGGAACGACATTGTAAAAGATCTGGGGTGGTATCGGGAAAGCCCTGTGCTGACTGATTCTGACATAGACCATATCATGCTGTATCTTGAAGAGAATTACAGTCTGACCACGGAGAAAAAGATAAAATCGGCAATCAATGTGGTCGCTATGGAAAACAAGTATCACCCGATTCAGGGAAAACTCAATTCCTTAGTGTGGGACAAAAAAGAGCGTATCAAAGATGTTCTGTATCACTTTCTTGGAGCGGATAGGAATGTCTATACCTACGAAGCAATGAAAGTTCTTCTGTTGGGTGCAATTTCAAGAGTGTTTCGCCCAGGGACGAAGTTTGAGTATATGCTGATACTGGTAGGTGGTCAGGGAGCCGGTAAGTCCACATTTTTCAGGTTCCTTGCCATGAATGATTCATGGTTTACTGATGATCTGAAAAAACTTGATGATGAAAATGTGTTCCGAAAAATGCAGGGACATCTAATTATAGAACTGTCGGAAATGATAGCGACTGCCAGTGCTAGGAGCATTGAGGATATTAAGTCTTTTATCAGTAGGCAAAGTGACATTTATAAAGTGCCTTATGAGACACAGCCAAAGGACAGACCGAGACAGTGTGTGTTTGGTGGCACTTCCAACGCTATGGATACACTTCCACTTGATCGTACCGGTAACAGACGATTCATGCCGGTCATGGTTTACCCTGAGAGAGCAGAGTGTCATATTCTTGATAATGAAGCAAGTTCAAGGGAATATATCGAGCAAGTGTGGGCGGAAGCTATGGAGATATTCAGATCAGGAAATTTCAGGCTGATGCTTAGTAAGGATTCTTCTGAATACCTGAAAGATTATCAGAAGCAGTTCATGCCGGAAGATGCTGATGCCGGAATGATTCTTGCTTTTCTTGATGATTTCAAGGGGGACAGGGTTTGTTCCAAACTGTTGTGGAAAGAAGCACTTCACAGAGACTACGAACCTAAGAGGATTGAGCTAAAGCAGATTTGTGATATTATGAACAATTCTGTGACCGACTGGGTTATGAGCGAAGGGGCAATGCACTTCGGAGATTATGGCAAGCAACGAGGTTGGGTGCGTGCCGGTTCGTCTCAGGAGATCCCCGACAAAGCGGATAGCGATGGTTTTATGGAAATACCGAAACAGTTGGAATTGGAGATACCATTTAAGTAACAAAATTGATGAAGTTACCTTGTTGTTACTTATGCTGTTACCTAGTGGAAGCATTGGTTTTACTGGGTTTTCTATGAAAGGTAACAAAAGTAACAAGAAAATAGAAAAATAAATTAAATATGGGTAGCAAGCATAGGTAGCGGTGATTTGAGAAGTCTTTTCGGTCATGTTACCTTTTTTGTTACCCTTTCCCTTGTAGGGGGAAATTGAGGAAAGGAGCGGAGCGAATGCAAGGAGAGAAAATGGTGGAAAACAAAGCAAATTATATAGATGGCGGTAATTTCAAGACGAAGATTGGAAATACTACTTACCTTGTCGGGGTGTTCTTCAACAATGCGAAAAAGGTAACAGTAGAGGACAGAATGAAGAATTTAATACGTCAGGAAGTGGTTGCCGGCAATTTCTAAGCCAGTTCATCATTAAAACAATCATTTTTTAGTGAATTATCATTCTCTGTATTGACAAAACGCTTCCTAAAGGCACCGTCTTAATCGAGTGCGGGAAGCTCTTACAGCGGGGCGGGTACAAAATCAAAGTGCTGAATACGATTAACTTCAAAAAATCCATGAAATACAATCCCTTTGCCTATCTGCGGAGCGAAAAGGATATTTTGAAGTTAGTCAATACCATTATCGCCAACACCAAAGGCGACGGGGAGAAATCCGGCGAGGATTTTTGGGTAAAAGCTGAAAAGCTCTACTATACCGCGCTTATCGGCTATATCTGGTACGAAGCCCCCGACGAGGAAAAGAACTTTACGACGCTGCTTGAAATGATAAATGCGTCGGAAGCCCGCGAGGACGACGAGGACTTTAAGAACCCGGTAGACCTCATGTTTGAACGTCTGGAAGAAAAAGACCCGGAACATTTTGCGGTCAAGCAGTACAAGAAGTACAAACTTGCGGCAGGCAAAACGGCAAAGTCAATCCTTATTTCCTGCGGCGCAAGGTTAGCCCCCTTTGACATACGGGAACTGCGCGAACTCATGGAAACCGACGAAATGGAGCTTGACACTTTGGGAGATAGAAAAACGGCATTGTTCGTTATCATCTCCGACACCGACGACACTTTCAATTTTGTTGTTTCCATTCTCTACACGCAGCTTTTCAACTTGTTATGCGACAAAGCCGACGATGTTTACGGCGGGCGGCTGCCTGTTCATGTGCGCTGCCTGTTAGATGAATTTGCGAATATCGGTCAAATCCCGAAGTTTGAAAAGCTCATAGCGACCATACGAAGCCGCGAAATATCGGCTTCTATTATTTTGCAATCACAGTCGCAGCTAAAGGCAATCTACAAGGACAACGCCGATACCATAGTCGGCAACTGCGTGCGCCCAGAAGCCGCCAGCGCATTATAAATTGGCGGCGTGGTAACTACAGGATACCGCCTTTAGCAAGCGGTAGGTAAAAGTATCAAGCTACCTGCAAATAAATGGAGAAAAGGAGGCTCACAACAAGCAGAAGCAACCTATTATTCTACGACTTATCCGAGAGGGGAAACCCGAAGGGGAGTGTAGCATGTCGTTGCTGTCATAAGAATTTATGACAGCCTGCGTAAGAGGACAATAATCCTGTGCGTCCAAATGCGTAAGAATAAAAATCTGTGTACGAGGTACAAAGCTAAACTGCCTGAACGATAGCCAGAGCGAGGGAACCCGTACCCTGCATACGAAAAGGATTGAAACGTATGTTTTCCATGTTGCTTGCATTTCGCAGTTATGGAAGTAAGTGATACTCATGGAAAGGCAACCGCAAGACAACGGGTAAATGGCGAAAGTCGGTGCCGACAACACAGAAAGCTAATCTTGTTTTTACTAACTGGGGATGACCTAAACCCGGTAACGGGCATGGTCACACAGCTCCCATAGTAGTCCGAGACGTTAATAGCGTTCACACGGCGAAGGGGAGCAGCTTATTATTGATACCAAAACGAAAGGAGTGTGCGTGAGGCATGAGAAATCCAACTGAGGTATTAAAAAGTTTGACGGAAAAGTCAAAGGATGAATCATACAGGTTCCAGAGACTATACCGGAATCTGTACAACCCGGAGTTCTATTGGCTGGCGTATAAAAATATTTACGCAAATAAAGGCAGCATGACTGCCGGAGCCGACGGGACTACGATTGACGGGATGAGTAATGAAAGAATCAATGGGATAATTGCGTCACTAAGAGACAGGAGTTACCGTCCCAAGCCTGCAAAGCGGGTATATATTGCCAAGAAAAACAGCAATAAAAAACGTCCGCTGGGCATTCAGTCCGGCAATGACAAACTCGTGCAGGAAGTCGTTAAGATGATTTTGGAAAGTATTTATGAACCCGTATTCAGTAATAAATCTCACGGGTTCAGACCAAACAGGAGTTGTCAGACAGCCCTAATGCAGATACAGAAAACCTTTACGGGGACAAACTGGTTTGTAGAAGGAGATATACACGCCTGTTTCGACAGCTTCGACCATCATGTAATTGTCGAGATTCTGAAAAAGAGAATCGACGACGAAATGTTTATCCAGCTAATATGGAAGTTTCTGAAAGCTGGATATATGGAGCAATGGGAATACGAAAGGACGTACAGCGGCGTGCCGCAGGGGTCCGGCGTAAGCCCAGTCCTCTGCAACATCTATCTGAATGAACTGGATAAATTCATGGAAAAGTATGCCATAGATTTTAATACGAAAGCGCCCAGAAAGCGGCTCTCACCGGCATACAAAACAAGTGTAAACAGAGCATACGAGTATAGAAAAGAGGGCAAGCGGCTCTGGGAGCAGTTATCGCCGGAAGAAAGGAAAATACGGAGCAGACGGTTAAAGGAACTGGAAAGGGCAGAAAAAAGTATGACCCCGACGGTTCCGCTGGATGCGAATTACAAGCGGATTCAGTACACCCGGTATGCGGATGATTTTCTTATCGGCGTAATAGGCAGCAAAGAAGATGCCGAGCAAGTCAAGCGGGATGTAAAAGCATTTCTGCAAGATGCGCTAAAGCTGGAAATGTCAGATGCCAAGACTAAAGTTACCCATACGGGAGACAGAGCAAGGTTTTTAGGATATGACATTACGGTATCAAGAAGCCAGAATATGAAGAAACTGGCAAACGGAAAGATTCAGAGATGCCAGACAGGAGTTGTGAAGCTTCTGGTTCCCAGAGAGAAATGGGTCGGAAAACTGCTTGAATATCAGGCAATAAAAATCAAAATCAACGAGAACGGCAAAGAGAGGTTCGTTGCCCTGCACAGGGGCAAGCTGGTAAACAAAAGCGATATAGAGATACTGGCAACGTACAATGCTGAGGTCAGAGGTCTGTACAACTACTATTCTATTGCCAATGACGCTTTCAAAATCGGCAGATTCGGCAATGTGATGAAATACAGCATGTATAAAACATTTGCATGTAAATACAAGACCAACGTCCATGAAATCAAGCGGAGGTACTGTGTCGGAGATTTATTTACAGTTGCATATGACACAAAAGCAGGAAGAAAAACCACCACGTTTTACAGGGACGGGTACAAACGGAAAGAAACGGCGACAAAGTTTGATAACGTCAGCGAACTGCCGGATTATTCAAAGTACACGAAAACCAATACCTTAAAACAGCGTGTGGGAAGGCATACCTGTGAATTGTGCGGAAAAGACTGTAGAAATCTCGAAATCCACCAGGTAAAGAAACTCAAGGACTTGAAAGGCAATGCCGATTGGGTACTCCTGATGCGGAAACGCAGAAGGAAAACTCTGGTAGTATGCCCGGATTGTCATAAAACGATTCATTCTTAACAATACCGCAAATATGATAAGCGGAAAGCCGTATACACCGAGAGGTGTACGTGCGGTTTGGGAGGGAGTGGACGTTTATCCTTCTTCGGGAGGATAAGCCGAAGCTTACCTCATGACACGACCCTTTTCTTGGGCGGCAAGGAAAAAACGACGCTCAAAGAAATATCGGAAATCTTAGGCAAAGAAACGATTGACAGCTTCAACACTTCCGAAACCAGAGGGCGGGAGCTTTCGCATGGGCTGAACTATCAGAAGTTAGGCAAAGATATGCCATACTTGTTCGTGAAGAGTTCAGTTGCCTTGAATTTATCATGAACAGGGACACGATCAACTGGATTCTGAAAAAACTGAATACAGGAGGTCGAATATGGAGCATTTACCAAAGAAAATCCATCAAAACGGCATCAGCTACACGCTGGTGGGAGACTACTACATCCCCGATCTGGAGCTGCCGGAGGAAAGCCGCCCCATTGGGCGGTGGGGCCGGATGCACAAGGCGTTTCTGCAAGAACACCGGCCCGGCCAGTACAATGCACTGCTTCTGTCGGAAAAACTCTGGACATATCTTGCTGACCTGAACGAACAGGCCGCTGACCGGCTGGCGTGTATTGTCTCGCAGATGCAGGAGGCAGAGGGTGTCACCGAGGAACTGAAAGCCCGTGACCAGCTTGCGTGGGTCGGGGGCATGAACAGCATCCGCAGCCGGGCAGAGGAAATCATCCTGTCTGAGATGATTTTTGTCTGAGGGAGGTGGGCGCATGATTCTGGAAGAAATGTATAACGGCAGATTTTATCCCTGTGAAACGGTGGTCGCTGATTCATCGAGGTTCAAGCAGGCAGTCAAAGCCAGTGCCGCCCTGATGGACACTTTATCTGAGCGTCTGAGCAAAGAGGACTATGCACTGGTTGAAGAACTGCGGGAGCAGGTGGCAATCGCTCAATGTGAGGAAAACGAAAGCCACTTCAAATACGGCTTTTCGGCGGGGCTGCTTGTCCAGCAGGAAGCCCATGCGCAGATGTCGCAGAAAAACAAAGAATAGCATCTTCAATAGTGGCTGTTCCCAAACTGGGAACAACCACCACAACAGAATACAGCTTCATGAAAGCCATTTGCCAATCAACCGGCGGATGGCTTTTTTGCCGCTCCCGGATATGGAAATTTTACTTCCGCTTACGTCTGGCCTTGCGGTTGGGCGGGATGGGGCTGGCCTTTCCTCTCATACTGTTGGGGTTTTTGAGCTGCTTGGACAGGCTCAGTATCCGCAGGAACGCCGAGAAATCCTCCGAGGAAATCTTCTCAAAGGGTATCTGCAACTTATCGCAGAACTCGTGGATCAGCATCTCTATATCGCTGCCCTGTCCTATGGCCTGCTCAAATTTTTCCTTTACATCATCCAGCGTGGGCTGCGGGTCGGCGGTGGTCTTGTCCTTGCGGTGTGCTTCCCGGATGTCCCGGACGATGCTGTCCAGATCATCGTGCATGACATGGCTGTAAAAATCGCTTTCCTGCACCTGCCCCAGTTCCAGCGTCCGCATATAGAGGTCATCTTCTCCGGGCGCATATTTGCTCATGACGGTCTGCCGGGTGGCCTCCAACACCAGATTCATCTGCTCCACCCGCATATTGGCAATCTGGTCGATGCAGATTTCCATATCTATCATCAGCCGCCGGAAATTCGGGTGGGTAGCCAGTTCGCAGAGAAGCCGGTTGTTGATTTTGCCGCTGCTCAAAAGTTCCACCATATCATCACTCAGATGCAGAGATTGAAGTTCTGTGTTTGGGTGATTTTTATTTTCCGTCAGTCCCATCAGATAGTCGGTGGACACGCCGTAAAAGTCCGCCAGCGTTGCAATCGCAAACGGGCTGATGTCCTTGTAGTCATCGGTTTCATATTTTCCCAGTGCGGATTTAGACAGGCCGGTCTGTTCTGCCAGTTGTTCCAGCGTCAGGTGCTTGTCCACCACTCGCAGGTCTTTGAGCCGCTCCGGGATTGACAGCTTTGCGTACATCCAAAGCCCCCTCTCGTCATTGATTTTTCAGTGATTACATCTATTATAGCACGATTCCATAAGCGTGGAAATATGCGGATTTCAAGCGTTTTTCCGACGTTTTGGATATACGGGAAAGGGCCTCTTTTTTCGGTAAACTGGTTCTTGCAGACAGGCACAGAACCTTGAAAATCGAATGACCGGCTGCAAGGGGTATGGCCTCCGGGGAAGTGACGCCAGGACAGAAATCGAGCGCACCAAAGAGGCCGATACGCCGGGAGAAATTCCGGGCAGGAGCGGCTTGCAGGCAGACCGGCGGACAGGAAACAAGTTTATCATGCGGGGCGCATGGTCCCGCAGCAAAGAAATGGAGGAAATCATTATGACACTGAGTATGAAAGAAAAGAAGATTCTCTACGCTTACGGCTGTCCCAGCCACCACAATACGGTGACACGGCTGAAATGGCTGACGGCTCTGACGGTTGACCCGGAGGCCAAACGCCGGATGCTGGGGCTGGCCCGGAAGGTGGAAACGGAGGTGGACGAAAGCTGGTACGAGGATTTTTACCACCATCTGCGGATGGAGATGGACGAGTACCGCCGTCTCAAGCGCAGCCTGCGTGTGCTGAAATCTTACACCGAGTATGAGGAGGATCTGTATGAGGAAGCTGTCTAAGTATGAGAAAGAAACCATCATCAACTGGAACGAGGCGGAGAACCTTGCCAGCATCTACACCTTCAACGCCAGCTTAAAGCGCAGGCTGGCTGATTTCAGCCGGAAGTACCCTCTGCTGTGCCGGTTGGAGCGCAGCACGCCGGAGGGCAGCGTAACCTATGTGCTGGACAAGTCCCGGCTGTCGATCCGGCTGGTGCCGCCGTACAGCGAGGAACGGAAAGCCGCTGCCAGCGCCTACGCAAAGGAGCATGGCTTTCAGGTGGTGGGAGCGGAAGAAAAAATCGCCTGAAATCGGGGCGTTTACGGAAAAAATGACGGGTCTGCACCCGCTGTTTTGACTGGCAATCCCCGCAGGCGTATTCCGTATCCACTCCCCGCCTATGGGCGCAAATGTGCGGATACGGAGCCGGTGAAACTGGCAAACACCGCTTCTGCGGCGGAAGCCAGCTTCGCCGGTGCGGGAGTACAGAGGGCAGCCAGCCCTTTGTGCCGGGGGGCAGGGGCGGCAGCGCACTGCTGGGGTCAAGGGGCAACGCCCATTGGCAGGTTAAGGGCGAAGCGCCTTGCCCAGGGAAAGTTGATGCCTGCGTCAACTTGTACTGGGTATTACCTGACGCAGACTTTCGCAGGATTTGCGGCTTCGCCGCCCCTTCCCCGGCCCCGGAACATCTTCGCAGGAAGGAGGAAATCTGTTTGAAACTGACACGACACAATGGACGCTCCGGCAAGCATGGCACCTATAATCCCCGCCATAATGACCGCCGGTTCGATGTGGAGAACAGCGAACACATTGACGCCGAGCGAGCCAGACAAAATATCTACTGGGACTGTTACCGGGGCTTCACCACACACGAGTTCCGGGAGAACCCGGAACAGCCGGATTTCAGCTTTGAGGAAATCGAGCGGATGTACTACTACGAGCATTATTCTGACCATGTGGAGGCCCAGAATGCCCGGAATGAGAAAACCCGGCACACCGAGCGTAACCGCACCGTGGAGGACTTGCTGAAAAACAACAAGACCTGCCCGGAGGAAAGCATCTACCAGATCGGCACGATGGGAGAACCCGTCCCGCCGAATACGCTCTTTTCCATTGTCAATGAGTTTTATGAGGAATTTGAGCGCCGCTTTGGTTCTCATATCCACATCTTAGACTGGGCGCTCCATCTGGACGAGGGGACGCCCCACATCCATGAGCGGCACGTTTTTGACTGTGAGAACCGCTACGGGGAACTGTGCCCCCAGCAGGAAAAGGCGCTGGAAGAACTTGGCATCCCTCTCCCCAACCCGGAGAAGCCCAAAGGCCGGAACAACAACCGCAAGCAGACCTTTGATGCGGTCTGCCGGACGATCCTGTTTGACATCGCCAGACGGCATGGGCTGCATCTGGATCAGGAGCCGTCCTACGGCGGGCGGGACTATCTGGAAAAACAGGATTATATCCTGATGAAGCAGAAGGAGCAGCTTGCGGCGCAGGAGCAGAAGCTGAAAGAACTGACGCTCAAAATCGAGGACGTGGAGACGCTGTTAGATGATGTTTCCGATGCGGCCTATGACAAGGCGGTGGAGGTCGTGACCGATACCGTCCGGCAGGAGACACACAAGGAAGATATTCGTCTGGTGGAGGAATCCAAAAAGTGGGTGCTGTCGCCGGAACGGAAAGCCCCGAAAAAGGAACGTGAGTATGCCGCCGTCCGGCTGGATGGAGTCATTACCAAAATCAAAAACGCCATGCAGCACGCTCTGGCAAAAATCCAGCGGACGTTGATGCAGCCGGAGGTCAAGCAGGCCGGGAAGGAGCAGATCAAGAAAAAAGCCAAAGAATCCATTATGGATATGCTGGCAAAGGCAAAGATCAACGCTGACCGGGATAACCGGGAGCGTTGGGAACGGGAGGGGCGGATCGCCCCGACTAAGAAACACGATATGGAGTTATGAGGCATCTGATTTCAGGATTCAGGTGCCTTTTTCTCTGTCTGGAGGTGAGAAAATCGAATGTATTTGAAGCGGTGAAGCAGGCTGTCCCCACACGGCAGGCTGCGGAATCCTACGGGGTACGGGTCGGCAGGAACGGGATGGCCTGCTGTCCCTTCCATGATGACAAACATCCCAGCATGAAGGTTGACCGCCGGTTCCACTGCTTCGGCTGTCAGGCGGACGGGGATGTGATCGACTTTACCGCCTGTCTGTTTGGCCTGAACAGTAAGGAGGCGGCGCTGAAGCTAGCGGAGGATTTCTCGGTCAGCTTTGACGCCAAAGGCCATGACCCGCCCCGCTGGAGGCCGGTCAAACGGAAAATCAGCGAGGAACTGCGCTACCGGCAGGCGGAGCAGAAATGTTTCCGGGTGCTGTGCGATTACCTGCATCTGCTGGAACGCTGGGAGAAGGAATATGCCCCGCAGACGCCGGAGGAAACATGGAATCCGCTGTTTGTGGAGGCCCTGCAAAAGAAACCGTACACCGAGTATCTGCTGGATATTCTTTTGTCCGGCAGTATGGAGGAACGGGCCTGCGTGGTCGCTGAATACGGAAAAGAGGTGAGGAAGATTGAGCAGCGAATATCAGAGTTTACCGTCGGCCACCCGGCAGGCCGCCATGAGCGCAGCCGAAGCCTTAGCGCCGGAGCAGAGCGTTGACGAAGTGCGGGAAAGCCTCTCGGTCACGGAGAAAGGCCAGCCCGCCAACACCATCGGCAACTGCCGGACAGTATTCTGCCATGACCCGCTGCTGCGGGACGCCATCCGGCTGAACCTCCTGACTGACCGGGTGGACATCGTGCGGGATCTGGGCTGGCGCAGGAACACCAGCGCCCTGACGGATACGGATGTGAAATATCTGCTTCTCTATTTTGAGCAGACCTACGGCCTGACCAGCGAGAAGAAAATGACGGCGGCCCTGTCCATCGTGGCGAATGAAAACTGCTACCATCCTATCCAGGACGTGCTGAACGGCCTTGTGTGGGACGGGACGCCCCGCATCCGCTCCTGTCTCCATCACTTCTTAGGTGCAGAAGTCAGCGACTATGTGGAGGAAATGCTGAAGCACTTCCTGCTGGGGGCCATCCGGCGGGTGTTTTCCCCCGGCTCCAAATATGAGGAAATGCTCTGTCTGGTGGGCGGCCAGGGGGCTGGCAAGTCCAGCTTCTTCCGCCTGCTGGCGATCCGGGACGAGTGGTTCAGTGACGACTTGAAAAAGCTGGATGACGACCGGGTATTTTTGAAGCTGCAAGGCCACTGGATCATCGAAATGTCGGAGATGCTGGCTACCAGCAGCGCCAAAAGCATTGAGGAAATCCGTTCATTTATCAGCCGCCAGAAGGAAACCTACCGCACACCCTATGAGGCCCAGCCCAAAGACCGGCTGCGGCAGTGCGTGTTCGGCGGTTCTTCCAACACGCTGGACTTTTTGCCCCTTGACCGGGCCGGGAACCGGCGTTTCCTTCCCATCATGATTTACCCGGAGAATGCGGAGGTTCACATTTTGGAGGATGAGGACGCCTCCAGAGCCTACCTGTTGCAGGTCTGGGCGGAGGCCATGACGGTTTACCGCAGCGGCCGCTACTCCATGAAATTCAGCAAATCCATCCAGCGGCAGCTTGTGGAGGTGCAGAAGGATTTCATGCCGGAGGACACGGAGGCCGGGCAGATACAGGGCTTTCTGGAACACTACACCGGCAGCATGGTCTGTTCCAAACAGCTTTTCAAGGAGGCGCTGGGCCACACCTATGACGAGCCGAAGCGGTGGCAGCTTCACAATATCAACGAGATTATGAACACGGTGGTGACGGGCTGGAAGCCGTTCTCCAATCCGAGGATGTTCGCCGGATACGGCAGGCAGAAGGGTTGGGAACGGGACGTTTCCGGCAACGAACTGCCCGGCAACGAAGATGGATTTGTGGAACTGAGCGAGGAAGATTGCCGCCAGTTGGAATTTCCGAAGGAGTGGATCGCCTGAAAATGGCGGTCTGTTGCCGGGATGGTTGCCACTTGGTTGCCGGGTTCGTTGCCGGGGATTCCCCTGTCTGGATACGGGAAAAGCCAGTAAATAAGGGATATTTTAATATTTATCTTTATCTCCGGCAACGAAAGCAACGAGATTTTTCAAGAAAATTCACAAAGTAAGATTTACAGGCCGGACGGTAGTTTACAGGTTTTTGGAGGTTCGTTGCCGGACTTCGTTGCCGGGTGTTGCCGTCCGGCCTGTCTCTCTATGGAGGTAGCCTATGGAAAAAAGCAAGCAGCAAAAAAATAAAGTCCGTTTTGTGGTGGTGCGGGAGTTCTCCGGGGAGAAGTCCATGCGGGAAGCCTTTGAGCAGCTCATTGAGCGCCAGACCTGTGAACACTTCGAGGAATGGCGTCATCAGCGGGAAATGGCAGAAAAAGCTGCGTAAAAACGGTTGATTCAGGGGCAGGGACATGGTACTATAATGGTATCGTGTCCCTGTTCATAGAAGGAGAACGCTATGAGCAGGAAAAAACAAGTCTATGAGAAAATCACCGCTCTCTACTGCCGTATCTCTCTGGATGACGGCGGCGACAATGAGAGTATGAGCATCAGCAACCAGAAACTCATGCTCCGGGACTTCGCAGAAAAGCATGGGATGTTCCAGTATGAGTATTATGTGGATGACGGCTATACGGGCCGCAATTTCAACCGTCCCTCGTTCCAGCGCATGATCGCTGACATTGAGGCGGGGAAAATCGGCTGCGTCATCACGAAAGACCTATCGAGGCTTGGTAGGAATTATATCGAAGCTGGAAGCTATATCGAAATCTTTTTCCCCAAACACAATGTGCGCTATATCTCCGTCACGGACGGCGTGGACAGCCTGACCCGTCAGGAAATGGACATCACGCCCTTTAAGAATATCCTGAACGATATGTACAGCCGGGATATTTCCAAAAAGGTGCTGGCGGGACGCATGACCCGTTCCCGACAGGGAAAGTTCTGCGGCGGGCAGCCGCCTCTTGGCCTGATGCGTGACCCGGAGGACAAAGGGCATCTGATCCTTGACCCGGAGACTGCGCCGGTGATCCGAAAAATCTATGATATGGCACTGGACGGCTGGGGCTGTATGCGGATCGCAAAGCAGCTCATGGAGGATAAAATCCCCATCACCAGAGTAAAGAGCAATACAGAATGTGACGTGAACTACTATTCATGGGGAAGCGCAAGGATCAGCCATATCCTGCGGAATCCCTTTTATAAGGGCGCACATCTTGTCTGCCGGACACATCAGAAAGGCATCCGCTCCAACACTTATGACATTATCCCCCGTGAGGAATGGGAGGTCATTGAGGGCTGTCATGAGGCGATTGTGACGCCGGAGGAATGGGAACAGGTGCAGGACATCATTGACCGCAGGCCCACAATTATGAAAGGCAACGCCTGCCCCTTCTATAACTTGTTCCACGGGCTTGTCTATTGTGCCACCTGCGGGAAGTCCATGCAGGTGCGGTATGAAAAGGTCGGCAGAACCGGGAAGAACCGTTTCACCGGCGAGATGCGGGAGCCGATTGACAGGGCATACTATATCTGCCAGACCTACAACCGGCTGGGCAAGAACGCCTGTACCAGCCACAAGATTGAGGCAAGGGATTTGTACAATCTGGTGCTGAAGGATATACAGGAATTGGCGGAGCAGGCCATGAAAGATGCGGATATGTTTTACCAACGGCTCAGCAGCCGGATGGAGCGCCGGTATCTGGTGGACGCTTCTCAGACAGAGAAGGAACGGAAACGGCTGGAAGCCCGGAATCAGGAAATTGACGGGATGTTTTTGAGCCTGTACACCGATAAGGCCAAAGGCGTCCTGACCGAACAGCGGTTTATGAAGCTGACGGCGGTGCTGGAACAGGAGCAGGGGGCCAACCAGAAACGCCTGCACGATCTGGCGGTGATGCAGAGCCGGGCGGACGCTCAGGAGAGCGAAGTCCGCACCTTCATCAAGGAAATCCGGCGCTATGCCGCCATTGAGGAACTGGACGAGTCCGTATTGAACCGGCTTATCAGCAAAATCCTGATTGGCGAGGTCAAAAAGGTGGACGGCCAGAAGGTACAGGAAGTCAGGATCGTTTATAACTTTGTCGGGGAAATCCCGGAGATTGCAGCATAAGAACGGCAAAGCTCTCCCCTTCATGCAGGGGAGGGCTATTTTTGTAAATACATCATACTTAAAAATCTTGGCGAGAACGGAAAAAGTAACACACAATTCCGAAAACTGTAGAAAAATATCAGATTAGATATATAGATGTAACAACATGAACACATGGCGATTCCGCAGACTTCAATAGAAACTAAATTGACGAAGTTAGGAATATTGCTGATTTTCGATTAGCAGATTATAATATCATAAATACCTGTACCGTCCAGTTTGCGCCTAAAAGAACGGCGGATAAATAAAAAAATTTGCAGGGAGGAAAAAAGCAATGGCCATGCGGCTTGATCACCAATTGCGAGAGCAAATATTCCGTAAACACACAACATTTCCAATCACATATTTTCAAGATGAACTGGCTGAGCTACCACAGTTCACTGGCCCTTTACATTGGCACCCAGACTTCGAATTGGCTTCAGCGGAATTTTCCATTTTAGAATATCAGGTTGGACAGCAGCGCATCCTATTGGAGCCAGGAGACAGTATATTTATCAACAGAAATGTGTTGCATGGTGTTAAGCAGTTGGATGGAAGCCAAACGGAACCAATGCCTAATATCGTCTTTTCTGGCAGCGCAATCGCACCGGAAAACAGCATCATTTTTCAAAAATATATCAAGCCAATCGCACTGTGTGATCAGATGCCCTTTGTAGTGTTTAGACATAACGATCTCAATCAGGACGAGGTAAACAACTGGCTAAAAGACATTTATTCCCGATTGCGTAGACAAGAAAACTGTTTTGAGATGGCGGTTCAGCGTAATCTAAGTAAAATATTTGAATATTTATTTCGCAATTTTGAGTGCTTACCAAAGACAGAGGTTCCACGCATACAAATCACCGCACAAATACGAATCCAGAAGATGCTTTCATACATTTATGATAATTACTCCAATGCAATAACACTGGAGGACATTGCAAATGCGGCTAATATCAGTCGTAGTGAGGCGGGGCGGTGCTTCAAAACTTATATGGAGTGCTCTCCTGTTGATGCTTTAATCCAGTATCGTCTGCAAATCGCCCATGAGTTACTTGGCGATAAATCCTTGACGCTGGAGAAAATAAGCTGCGCCTGTGGATTTCATTCTGTTCGCTATTTCAATCGTCAGTTCAAAAAGAAATATGGCCACACTCCTCATGAACTGCGAAAGTTGGGTAAATAGTACCTGCTTATGGTGATAATAAGGCTTTAAATTCCTGCTTTTTGGTGATATAATACCCGAAAACTACGGAAGAGAGGTCTGTTAGAGATAACATGGCAGAAAAAAAGAACTATAAAAAGACATTGATAACTTGTTACATCGGCTTCATCACACAGGCAATTGTGGCGAATTTTACGCCGTTGTTGTTTTTACGATTCCATAACGAATATAATATCCCTCTTGGGGAAATCGCTTTAATTTCTACCGTATTTTACGTTACACAAATAGTTGTAGATACACTTTGTGCGACAATTGTGGATCGCATAGGATATCGAAAAAGTGTTGTGATTTCTCAATTTCTGGCGGGAGTGGGACTGGTTGGTTTGGCAACCTTACCAAACCTGCTGTCAAATCCATTTGCCGGAATATTGATTAGCGTGATCGTTTATGCAATGGGCAGCGGAATGATAGAAGTGTTGGTAAGCCCTATCGTTGAGGCTTGTCCATTTGAGCATAAAGACAGCGTGATGAGTTTACTCCATTCCTTCTATTGCTGGGGCGCGGTTGGGGTCATTTCCCTTTCAACGCTTTTCTTTGCCATTTTTGGTGTGGTATAAAAAAAGTTGACATCTTATTCTCAAGGATTTCATGATAGAATCAAGAGAATAAGGAGGTACTCAAAATGGCACGTAAATATGACCATGAATACAAAGTACAGGCAGTTAAGTTAGCAAAAGAAATAGGTGGTGCTAAAGCTGCTAAAGAATTAGGTATCCCGGAGGGAACTATCCATACATGGCTGAAAGCAGTTAGAGCAGGCACATTGGATATTGGCGATGGTGCACATACTCCAGAAAGTGCGATGAGTCTTGCTGAGGAGCTTGCGATGCTCCGCAAACGCGTTAAGGATCAAGATAAAGAAATCCGGCGTCTGAAAGAGGAAAATGAATTTCTCGAGGAAGCAAGTGCTTTTTTCGCAGCCAGCCGTCGGAAGTCAGCAAGAACCAAAGAATGAAGTTCATTGCCATAAAAACGGAAGACGGCGTGATTAAGGGGAAACTCTCATTCTACTGCCGGATGCTCGGTGTCAGCCGCCAGGGTTTTTACAAATATCTTGCTATTAAAGATCGTCCCTGGAAATATCAGGATCTCGCTGATGCTATGAGAGCGATTAATTCTGAGGATGAATGCAATGATACCTATGGGCGTATTCGCATGTATCAGGCACTTCTCCTTAAGAATCTGGAAGGACTCAAAATCCCCAGTGAGCGAACTGTCTACAGGGTTATGGATGAAATAGGCCTTAGCCATCGGCCAAAGCGTAAGCCAAATGGTATTACCAGAGCTGATCGGGAAGCGCGTAAATCGGATGATCTTCTGAAGCGAGATTTCAAATCCAATAAGCCACTTGAAAAATGTGTAACTGACATCACAGAGATCAAGGCTAAAGATGGAAAACTGTATGTTTCAGCTATCTTTGACTGCTTTGATTCCAGTGTCCTTGGTCTGGCGATGGAAACCAACATGAAAGCAACTTTGTGTGAGCATACCCTGGATAATGCCTATCTTGCATATCCTAATCTGCGAGGCGCCATTTTACACTCTGACAGAGGAACACAATATACCAGTGAAACCTATCGTAAGGCTCTGGCAAAATACGGTATTATTCAAAGCATGAACAGTGCTGGTGGCAGGTGCCATGATAATGCCCGATGTGAAAGCATGTGGGCCAGAATGAAAAGCGAGCTTCTCTATGACCGCTACAATACGGAAACTATGACCACAGAGGAACTGAAGGTTCTCATTTGGAGATATTTCATCAGTTACTGGAATAACAGGAGGATCTGCTCTGCTAATGGTGGGCTTCCTCCGATCATCAAGCGCCAGAGATACTATCAATCTTTGGACCTGGCTGCATAGTCAGTGATATCTTTGAGATAAATGTGTCAACCAATATTGACAATATCAAAAAGCTGCGCGAGTTCGCTTTCGCTCAAATCCGAAAAAGTAACTTCGCGTGCTGCGCGTTTCGCAAGAGTGCGGCGGTGGCTTTTCGCTTCGCCGACCAAAGTTTTCTTTGCTAATGCGTCGTACTGATGTTGTATTCTTTCCTTGTCGGAAGAAGATAGCTCCATAGAGTTCACCTCCTTCCCGCGTGGAGTAGAGGACGGGAGTTAAGGGCTTGTCCTCTCTGCCCCTTTCGCTCCGTACCCGTTCGGGAGATGGCTCTTGAGTGCGCTTTTCAGAAAAAAGTTGAAAAAAGCAAAATGCGCCCGTCCGCAAGACGCGGACGGGCGCAAAGGAAATGTAAGCAGTAGCTAAATGTATTGACAGTTCACATTCATAGCCGGAATATCCCGCTTGCGGAGCATAGCTTTTTTTGACCGCAAAGCATTAGGCGGGTTACAGTAAATAAAAATGGACACGGCGATACCTCCCCGATACCGCCGTATCCTTAAAAAAGGGCGACTTTAATACACTACCCGCAATCCATTCTATAATAGGGAACAGCGGCTTTTGCGCAATATTAAATAAAAAAGCCGATAACACATAGGTTTTTTGACCTAATGCGTTATCGGCTCTGCGTCTATGCGTCTGGCACTTTTAATCATTTTTTTTTGAATTTATTATATGTGTTAGCTAACTGTCCACAAGCCGCGTTAATCTCTCTGCCATGAGAAACTCTCATAGTAACTTCAAGTCCTGCTTGCTCTAATTGATGTTTGAATGCAACTATTTCCCGTTTCTGTGGTGCTTTAATTCTTGAATTGCTTGTTGGGTTGTATTGTAACACGTTAATCATAACTTTTTTGCCCCGAAACCATTTTGCAAGTTGTCTTACATCTGAGGGCCGGTCATTTATACCCGGTAAAAGCAAATACGCAAAGACAATTTTGCGATTATGCCTTTCAGAATAGGATAAGGCTTGCTTAACAACATCTTCAATAGCATATATGCGCATGTGAGGAATAATACGATTTCTTGCAGATTGTGTTGCTGCGTGTAAAGATATTGTCAACTGAATTTTAAGATGTTCCTCGCGCAATTTTTTTAATTGATCGACCGGACCAACTGTTGATATGGTAATGCCGTCGGTTGGAAAGTTGAGCCCATATCTATCTCGGAGAATATGGATTGCTTTTATCAAGTTGTCATAATTGAATAAAGGCTCTCCCATACCCATAAAAACGATACGGTTTACTTTTCGACGCAACAATATAATCTGTTGTACGATTTCTGACGATGTTAGATTACGAACAAAGCCATTTCGCCCGGACTCACAAAAAATACAACCAACAGGACAACCGACTTGTGTGCTCACGCAAACAGTTCCACCATCTCGCCGCTTGATAAAAACCGTTTCAATGTATTTGTTGTCTTTCAGTTCGTAAACATACTTTTCAGTATCACTGCTTTTGCAAATATTTTTTACCAACATTGATAGATTTTTTTTGCGTGGTAATTGCTTATATAATTCTTCATATAAGGCTTTTGCTTCATTCTCGCCAATAACTTCCGACATTTCTTTGTAAGTAAATCCGTATGGATCATTCCGTACTTCCGCAGGCGTATATTTAGGTAAACGTTTCATTTTTATATCCTTTCTTCTAAATAATAAAAGTTTGTTTTTCTGTATTTTTGATTACAATCTCTAATTTTTCTACATCAATGATATGCGTCAATTTGCATTTAGGGCAGAAAAGAGGAAAATCTTTTAATACAGTATTATGAAATACTTGAACTCTCGTCTTTCCGTTACAAATCGGACATTTTATCCAATATTTTGGCTCTACTCCAAAAGTAGTGGATAAGTACCTTTTGTGATATACTTGTCACGGGGTGATGAAACAGGTGGAAAAAAACTTCACAGCGATGATTGCAGGTTCTCTCAATCTAAGTGAACCGTGGTACGTGGAGGGAGCTGAGTTCCGTCCGGAAGAGCAAGAAGTGCATATCTACGTCAATGTCAGAAAGACTGCAGCCCTCGTCTGTCCATGCTGTGGCGGGCCTACTTTACGTAACGGCTATGAGCCAACAGAGCGTGTTTGGCGGCACGGAGACTGCATGTTCTATCCGACCTACGTCCATTGCAGGCGTCCACGGGTGAAGTGTCCAAGGTGCGGCACGAAGCAGGTGAACGCCCCATTTGAGCGGAAGAACAGCCGCTTCACTCTGTTGTTTGAGGGCTATGCCATGCTGATTCTTGCCGACATGCCAAGGGCTCGCGCAGCAGCAGTGCTTCGGTGCGATGAGAAATCTCTTGCCTCTATACTCAACTATTGGGTAGACGATGCGGTGAGTAATCGCTCACTGAGCGGCGTGAAGCGGCTCGCCATCGACGAGACCTCTCGCCTTCGGGGACATGACTATGTGACAGTCGTGATCGATGCCGACCAACGCTGTGTAATCGACGTAGAGGCAGGCAGAGATAAAGCCACGGTGTCCACCTTCGCTGAGAAACTGGAGATGCGTGGTGGCAATGCGGCGGCCATCTGTGCGGTAACAAGCGATATGTCGAAGTCTTACCTGCCAGCCATTGAGGAAAACTTCCCTAACGCCCTGAGCATCATCGACAAATTCCACGTCAAGAAGGTGCTGATGGACGCCCTTGACGATGTTCGCAAGGAGGAGCAGCGAACCGCTGCGTCCAAGAAAGAGCTCTTTCTTGGAAGGCGTCTATTCATGATCCCCAAAGCCAGGATGACCAGCGAACAGGCGGAAAAACTGGGATCTCTGTCCAAGCTGTATCCCAAGACTGGTAAGGCTTACAGCATTGTAGCAACCCTTGATGACTTCTATACCTGCCAAACGGTGGAGGAAGCTGAACAGGCTTTCGACCGCCTCTACTCATGGATGCGTCGTTGCCGTTTGAAGCCAATGAAAGAGGCCGCCAAGACACTCCGGAACCACAAGACGAAGATACTGGCTTACTTCTACCACCGCATAACGAATGCTGTCTGTGAGGGGATTAACTCCATGATACAGGCGGCAAAACGGAAGGCTCGTGGCTTTAATACATTCAGAGGATTTGCCTCGATGATATACCTTGTTGCTGGCAAGTTACAGCTGGCTGTGCCACGCCCCTTTTGACCCTTATCCACTAAAATTGGAGTTGAACCATTATTGCGTATTGTCAATCTCTCTCAAACCGGGTAGTAAAAATACGGCAAGCGCAACGATGATAATGCCAATTCCGCAAATGACAAACCATTTCTCAACTCCCAGCCGCTCCGCCAGAGGCCCGGAAATGACAAGGCCAAACGGCATGGCGAGGGAAGCGGCGCTTGTCAGTAGAGAAAAAACTCTCCCCAGATATTCTGGTTTGACCGTTTCTTGAAAAATCGCATTTTGCACACCGTAAAATGGAGCGGAAATTCCCATAACAGTACAGCACACAACAAAGACAAGAAATGCGTCTGGCGGCAAAAGCCCGGAGAGCATATTGCTAACGCCCATCAGGAGAACGGAAAGACCGATGGTGTACCGCCGTTTCTTAAAACCGCCCCAAATGCTCAGAATGACTCCGCCAAGCAGCATACCAACCGCAAAAGCAATTTCAGCGGCAGAGGCATGGGCCGGTGTTCCTTTGAAGTATGACATACAGATGAGAGGAAAAAGCGTACTGATTGGCATATAAAAGAACATATAAATTACACCAATCCAGAGCAGAGCAAAGAGGCCCCTGTTTTGCTTTAATACCACATACCCCTCTTTCATATCCTGTAAAAACTGTTGTCTTTTCGTTTCTGGACATAGTTCAGGCGTTGGTATGGACGAAATCGCAACAGTCACACAGGCAAGGATTGCACCCACAATATCTAACAATATAATTGCATTAAGAGGCCAAACAGCATATAAAAACGCTGCGGCAGCTGGACTGATAATCGCACTTACTGCTTGCATGGTCTGCGTGTAACCAGCGCATTTTGTAAGTCCCTCTTTTGGCACAATCATAGGTGTTGCTGCGCTGAATGCTGGAGAATGAAAAGCAGTTCCCGCACTTCGGATTAACAGGACAACCATAATAGACCATACGGGCAATTCCATGTAAAACGCCACCAGCGCCAGAATACCGCCAGCGGCGGCAATTATCAAATCCGCACCAATCATTACGCTTTTACGGCTGTGCCGGTCAACAAAAGCACCTGCAAACGGGCCTAAACAGGCTTGCGGCAAAAATCCAATCAGTGTTGCCGCCGTCAATATGATTGCAGAATTAGTTTTCGCAACCAAATAAAAGATAATGGCCATTTGCAAAATACCGCTGCTAATAAAGGATATTGCTTGTCCGGCAAGAAGTGTAAAATAAGTTTTTCTCCATGAATTGTTGTTTTGGGTCATAATGCGAACCTCCTTTTTTATTGCATTGTTCTTTGTTTCTGCAATAAAAAGCAGGCGTTGTCCCACAGAGAGGGCAGACGCCTGCATAACAACAAAGCACGAAAAAACACCACGATACAGTTCAAAGACTGCTCGTGTCAAACCTACGTGTTCCTTTGCATACGCACGCAAAAAAAGCCCACCATCATGTGGAAAGGTACTTCTACTTTTTATTGCTTATTAGCGTACACAAATTAACACACGTAAGCCTCCTTCCAATCTCAAACTGTCGCACAGTATAACACACATCCGATAGACTTGTCAACCATTTTTAACCTTGTTTTCCATCTTGTTTTTCCATCTCTTACGGGCAGTAGCAAAGCCAGGCGAGCCAGTCAACGGTCAAGATGAACGGCGCTTTCAGCGCCGCCGTTGACTGGCTCGCCCGTCTTTGCTAATGGGTAATCAAGGCGGGAAAGCCATTTTAGGGCTTTCCCGCCCATTTCAATTTTGGGAGAAGAAAGGCCCCAAAATGAACGAGTGCGGCCAAACACTTTTAGGGATTGGCCACCTTGTCCACCCATCCAGCGGGGCGGCGGGGAACGGTCAAGGCCGGGCGTCAGCCCATTCATTTCAGCCTTGACGGTTTCCTGCCGTCCTGCTACTTTTCCCGGAGTGTGGCCACACATCTGGTCACGGTGTCCAGAGCTTTGGGACTTTTTGTCCCATAGGCCGGGGGCGGAGGACGAGGGACGGGGGCTTTCATAATACGCCCTGTCTGCTGCTGAAATCAGCCCTTTGTTTCCGGCTTACCAGCCCCAAACAAAGCCCTGCTTTCCTGCCGCGTCAAATGCCCTTGCCCTCCCCGGCGGCAACGGTATTTTCAGGGCAACGCCGACAGAGCGTATAACACACTACACTTTGCTCCGCAAAGTCGTGTGCCAAATGGGGCGCTGCCCCCTTTGGAAACCCCCGCAACAAACAGGTGCTATGCACCCAGCCGGGAGCATAGCGCCGTTTGTTGTCAGCAGCCCGTTTCACGGTCTGCGTGTAGTTCCTTGTAAACTGACCTAACGTAACACACAAGTTACTGTTCACAGGTAATATCCCGCGAGGTGTTTTTTGTGAGCGAAGGTCACAGAAAACCCGAGACATACCGCGCGAATTTATGCGATTAGCATAAATTCTGTGCATCGCGAAGCGTGTTACTGGGCACGGAGTGAACAGTAACACACACAAGTTTTGCAAAGAATAAACAACTGTAGATATTGGAATATAAATATCAGTGTTATATAATAATGGTAATTCAATAAATATTGCATCCAATTCAGTTTATCAAAAAATGGGATCATATTTTGATAAACTGTTTTGAATGCATTATTTGTTTTTGATCAAATTGCGAAATTGCTATTTGGTGTAGAACCGCGTAGCGAAGCGGATGATTTTATCAGCTTGATATTGAAGGTCGAAATGGAATGGGTAAAGTAAAAGGAGAAGAAGATGGGTGTGAATTTTATATTGCAGGGGGCAGAAGAGGATATCAGCAGGATTGAGAAGGGAACAAAAATTCTGCAGGAAGAATGGAATGTCGAAAGCCAGAAAAAAGGGACTGTTTTTTCTGATATTAAGGTAAATGTGAGTTTCCATGAAGGGATGGAACTTGAAATAAAACAGGTGAATGAAGATGTGGAAATTTGCTGCCATGAACCGGCGCATTTTTTCAGAGCATTGAATTGGGTGCAGAAACATCTGAAAGATACAGAAGGCAAATCTGAGAAAAGGGAAACTGCATATTTCACAGGAAACGGTCTGATGCTGGACTGTTCCCGCAACGCAGTATTTACGGTAGAGAAAGTAAAAGAAATGATCCGTACACTGGCAAAAATGGGTCTGAACCGACTGCTTCTTTACACAGAAGACACTTACGAGGTAGCGGATCTGCCATATTTCGGAGCTTACAGAGGAAGATATACAAAAGAAGAAATACAGGAAATGGATACATATGCGCAGATATTCGGGATTGAACTGATTCCGTGCATTCAGACTCTTGCGCATCTCCACAATGTGTTGAAATGGCCGTCAGCGGAAGAAATTGTGGACACACCGGATATTTTGCAGGTGGGAAAAGAAGAGAGTTATGTTTTTATTGAGAAGCTTCTGACCGCAGTAAAGGACAGCTTCCATACAAGACGTGTGCATCTGGGAATGGATGAAGCTGTCCAGCTTGGCCTGGGAAATTATCTGAAAGAAAATGGCTACAGAAACAGTTCAGAACTGATCAAAGAACATTGTACCCGTGTACTGGAAATCTGTAAGAAACTGGGACTGGAGCCTATGATCTGGAGTGATATGTACATCACTTCCAATACAGGAAAAAGCTACTATGAAGTACCGGAAGATGCCGATTGCAGTGATTGGAAGAAGCCTGATCCGGAGCTTGGACTGGTGTACTGGGATTATTATAACAAAGATGAGAGTGTTTACGAAAAAATGCTGAAAGTACATAAACAGCTTTCTGATAAGATTGTATTTGCAGGTGGATGCTGGATCTGGAACGGAATCGCACCAAACTATTCCAGAAGTTTTACCTGTACAAAATCAGCACTTTCTGCATGTAAAAAATATAAGGTACCGGAAGTGTTCTGCACAGCATGGCTGGACAATGGGGCGGAGACGCCAGTAGATGCGATCCTGCCGGGAGCAGCATTATTTGCATATCTGGGATTTCATCAGGAATTTGACGAAGCAACGCTGGAAGAAGAGTTCAGAGATGCTGTGGAAAGTAGTCTAAAAGAGTTCCTGAAACTTGATAAATTTGACAGACTGTTCCTTGGTGATCAGGTGAATATGGCGTCTGAAAATCCTTCTAAATATCTGCTATATCAGGATGCAATGCTTGGAATTTTTGATTATCATTTGAAGAATGCGGGAGCTTCTGAGTATTATAAAATGTTGGCAGAAGAACTGAAAAACAGTGCAGAGATCTGTAAAAATCACACAGGATTTTTTGAATATTATCATTGTCTGGCAGAAATTCTGTCACAGAAATCGGAACTTGGTGTGCAGATAAAAGTGGCATATGATGCACAAGATTTATCCACATTGAGACAGCTTTGTGAGGAAATCATTCCACATCTTACAGAGAAATTGTGGAAATTAAAAGAACTCAGAGAAGATTTGTGGATGACAGATGCAAAGCCGTTCGGATACGAGCTGATCGATCTAAGAATGGGTGGTGTGATCACCCGTCTGGAAAGCAGCAGACGCAGACTTTTGAAGTATGTGGAAGGCAGAATCGACAAACTGGAAGAACTGGAAACTGAGAGAATCCCGTACTTTGCAGAAGGAAAACCGGCGATTGAAAATCACTGGCAGAGAGCTGTCAGTGGGGCAGATTTTACGGATACGATCTGACCGAATCAACTGCAGGGCGGTTGATCAGTAATACATGAACAGCTTTTTTGACAAATATCAACTTGACACGTACGAGGGGATGTGTAAGACTCTTATTATAATGAACAGTGATAGCATGACAATTCAGTAAAGAGTATCACTGTACTGTAATAAGAGTCTTATTTTATACAGAAAGGAAACAATACAAATGAGATTATTGATCGTACGACATGGAGACCCGGATTATTCTATTGATTCGCTTACTGAGAAAGGATGGAAGGAAGTAGAATATCTGTCGGAAAGACTGTCAAAACTTGATGTCAAAGACTTCTATGTCTCTCCTCTTGGAAGAGCAAAGGATACGGCATCTCTTACATTAAAGAAAATGAACCGTACAGCAATAGAGTGTGACTGGCTTCAGGAATTTGATGTTCTGATCGATCGTCCGGACGTTACTGACAGACAGAAAAGAGTATGGGACTGGCTTCCCCAGGACTGGACACAGGACGAACGTTTCTATCAGTACGATCACTGGTATGAAAATGAAAGATTACAGAAATCAGATGCAAAGGGTTATTATGACTATGTAACAGGGAAATTTGACGAGCTTCTGGCAGAGCATGGATATGTGCGTGAAGGACATTATTACAGAGTAGAGAAACCAAATGAAGATACATTGGTATTCTTTTGCCATTTTGGTCTGGAATGTGTGCTTCTTGCACATCTGATCGGTGCTTCTCCGATGGTGCTGTGGCACGGTTTTTGTGCTGCACCAAGTTCTGTGACAACTGTCAATACAGAGGAGAGAAGAGAAGGAATTGCAAGTTTCCGTATCAGTGCATTTGGTGATATTTCCCATTTATATGTGCATGAGGAGCCGCCTGCATTTGCAGCGAGATTCTGTGAGATGTACAGTAATAAAGACGAACGTCATGACTGATCAGGAGCGATCAATTAACAGAAGGCGGATGATTTTATCCGATGACTAAAATCTGAAAGGAAATAAGAGATATTGATATCAAAGACAATGAAAACAATTCTGCATGCACTGTCCTACGGAAATATTGAAGTGGAATCGTCCAGAAAACTGGCAGATCTGAAACAACTGGATGCGATGAGGATTTTTTTGAAGAAACTTGATGCAAAGGTTTATAACGGAGATTATGAGGTTCCGATAAGAGTGTATTTTCCTACAGAAGAAGCTATGCAGGCAGGAGTTGTAGAAGGCAATACATTTCCGATACTGCTGTTTTTTCACGGCGGCGGCTGGGTAACCGAGAGTGTGGAGAATTATGATCGTGTATGCTCCAGAATGGCACAGGCGACTGCACATATCGTGGTTTCTGTGGAGTACAGACTGGCACCAGAGCATAAATTTCCGATACCGCTGGAGGACTGCTATGCTGCCGCAAAAGCTCTCTATACAAATCAGTTGTTTCTGAATACAGATCCGGAGAAAATTACGATCATTGGAGACAGTGCAGGGGGAAATCTGACAGCAGCAGTGTGTCTGATGGCAAGAGACAGAGGGGAATTCACACCTCGCCGTCAGATTTTGATCTATCCGGCACTTGGAAACTGTTATACAGAAGAATCTCCGTACAGATCTGTGCAGGAGAATGGCAGCGATTATCTCCTTACGGCAGTAAAAATGGAAGATTATCTCACACTGTATCAGAGCTCGGAAGAGGATAGACAGAATCCATACTTTGCGCCGATTCTGGAGAAGAATCTTAAAAATCTGCCGGAAACATTGGTTCTTACAGCAGAATATGATCCTCTGCGTGATGAAGGAGAAGCATATGCAGGAAAGTTACAGGCAGCAGGAAATATGGTAGAACTTCACAGAATCCGGGGAGCATTTCACGGTTTCTTTGCCTTGGGAATTAAGTTTCTGCATGTGCAGGAGAGTTTTAAATATATTAACGAGTTTCTGAACAAAAGCTACGAACAGATACTATAATTCATAAATAATATGTAAGATGTGCGAGATGAAAAAGAAAGCAGGAAAACTATGGATACAGGATACTCAAAATGGAGAAAACTGGATAATGCAGCTCTGGCATTTCCACTGGTAACAGGAAAGAATGACACCAGGGTGTTTCGCTTCTACTGTCAGATAAAGGAGAATGTCAGTGGTGAGATCCTTCAGACTGCACTGGATCAGACGATGGAGAAATATCCGTTGTTTCAGGCAGTCCTGCGAAAGGGATTGTTCTGGTTCTATCTGGAGCACAGAGATATCAGAGCAGTTGTAAAACAGGAGACAGAACCTCCGTGCAGCCGTCTGTATATTCCAGATAAGAAAGCCCTTTTATTTCAGGTAAGCTATGACAAAAACAGGATTAATTTTGAAGTATATCATGCTCTGACAGATGGTACAGGAGCAATGCATTTTCTGCAGGAACTGGTGCAGAACTATCTGATTCTTGCGCATCCGCAGGCAAATCTGCCGAGGATAGAGAGCGAGGAGGAAATTACACACGGAGATAAGGAAGAGGACAGTTTTTCCCAGTATTATTCCTCAGATACGCCGAAGGATACGGGGAAGAAACCGGCTGCAGTCAAGTTGAAAGGGGAGAAACTGATGCATTCGGATATGCATATTACAGAGCTTGCCCTTTCTGTAAGAGATATCCATCAGAGAGCACGTTCCTATGGTGTTTCCATTACAGTTTTGCTGACTGCGATGATGTTGTGCTCTATCCGTGAAGAGATCGAGAAGAATCAGCAGAAGCGACCGATAGCTTTGATGATTCCGGTAAATCTTAGAAATTATTTTCCGTCTCAGTCAATGACGAATTTCTTCGGATGGATTGAGGTCGGGTATACATTTTCGGATACAACAACGTTTGAAGATGTATTGATGGATGTAAAGAGACAGTTCCAGGAGGAACTGGTAAAAGAAAAGATTGCTATGCATATGAGCGGATATGTGCGCATTGAGAAAAATCCTTTTGTTCGTGCGGTTCCTCTGGAAATTAAGAAATATTTTCTTATGATCGGGGCAAATCTGGGGAGTCGGAGTATTACAGCGGTCTATTCTAATATCGGAATTATCCGTTTCCCGGAGGAGTATAAAGAATATATTCAGCATTTTGGAATCTTTGCCAGCACAAATTCTCTGCAGATGTGCTCTTGTTCTTACGGAGATGAGATGGTACTTGGCTTTACTTCCAAGATACCGGATGACAGTATTCAGAGAAACTTTCAGAGGATGCTCAGTGAGGAAGAAGTTTCTCACAGAGAATTAAAAAATGAATTTCCGGCATACGGAGAGAAGCAAAAACTGGTGAAAAAAGAAAACCAGAGAGTCGTGCAGACATTCAGTTTTTTGTGCCTGGCAGTTGCTGTCATCTGTGGAATGATCAATTTCATGACTGCAGGAACATTAAACTGGTTCTGGTTTGCAGGTGCGGGATGTGCCTGTGCATGGCTGGTGGTTATGGTGGCGTATTTCAAACGGAGGAATATTCTGAAGAATGAAATGTGGCAGTTATTGATCATATCGGTGATCGCGATTCTGTGGGATCACTTTATCGGTTGGATGGGATGGTCTGTAGATTTTGTACTCCCATTTGGAGCTCTGGCAGTGCAGTTTTCCATTCCGGTGATCGCAAAGGTGAACCGTCTGGAGAGGGAAGAATATCTGTTTTATCTTGTACAGGCAGGAATCGCGGGGGTGATCCCGATGATACTTGTCTGGACGGGAATTGTGAAATTTGTTTATCCGTCAGTAGTATGTGCAGGTATCAGTTTCCTGACACTGGCAGCATTATTTATCTTTTGCCAGAAGGATACGCTGAGGGAATTTCATAAGAAATTGAGAATGTAACATTGCAGATATAATAAAAATTTGAAAATAAAAATCCACAGTTTAATCAAATTAAGCAAGCAGCGAAGCAGATGATCTTATCCGCCTGGAGCTTTGAAATAAGATGTTAAACTGTGGATTTTTTTGTGCTCTTAAAGAGATAAAAACTATGGCAAAATTATTTTTATAAAAGCAATAAACCAGATGAAATATGTATGATAGCAGATGTAATATTCAGTATTGTTTCATATATTTTCATCAGATAATATAATTCCTGATGATTCAAAATGTAAACAATAATCAGAACTATTCATCGTATTATTCATCAAAAATAGTAACAATCTCACCATCCAGAATACGGTTTGTATTCTTAACAGCGCAGAAATTACCGCACATACTGCAGGTATCTTCTTTTTCAGGTTTTGCTTCTGCACGGTAGCGTCTTGCCTTTTCCGGATCCATGCTGAGTTTGAACATTTCTTCCCAGTCAAGACGTTTTCTCGCTTCACTCATCTTATAATCCCAGTCAGCAGCGCCAGGAATTCCCTTGGCAATATCAGCAGCATGAGCAGCAATCTTTGCAGCTATAATTCCCTCTTTTACATCAGCTGCATTCGGCAGGCGAAGATGTTCGGCAGGTGTTACATAGCACAGAAAAGCAGCACCGGAATAGGCAGCAATTGCACCTCCAATTGCGGAAGTGATGTGGTCATATCCTGGAGCAACATCCGTTACAAGAGGTCCAAGTACATAGAAAGGAGCACCATGACACAGTGTTTTCTGAATTTCCATATTAGCAGCGATCTGATTCATCGGCATATGTCCAGGACCTTCGATCATAACCTGAACATCTTTTTCCCATGCGCGTTTAGTGAGCTCGCCCAGAGTGATCAGTTCTTCAATCTGTGCAGTATCTGTAGCGTCTGCCAGGCATCCCGGACGGCATGCATCACCCAGACTTAAAGTAATATCATACTCTCTGCAAATGTCCAGAATTTCATCAAAATGCTCATAGAACGGGTTCTCCTGTCCGGTCATTTCCATCCATGCAAACATGATAGAACCACCTCTGGAAACAATGTTCATGAGACGCTTATTTTGTTTAAAACGTGCTGCAGTTGCACGGTTCATACCGCAGTGAATAGTCATAAAATCAACACCATCTTCTGCATGCATACGTACAATATCAATCCATTCTTCAGAAGTGATTTTGCCAAGTGCTTTGTGATAATAGACTACTGCATCATAGATTGGAACTGTACCGATCATCGCAGGACATTCGGAAGTAAGCTTGCGGCGGAAACTTCTGGTATCGCCGTAAGAACTGAGATCCATGATCGCTTCTGCACCCATTTCCACTGCAGAATGTACCTTTTCATATTCCATATCAACGTCTTTCCAGTCTCTGGAAACACCTAAATTTACATTGATTTTTGTTGTCAGTTTTGCACCGACTCCACTTGGACTGATGCATTTATGATTCTTATTACAGGGAATGATAACCTGTCCTTTTGCGATCAGTTTTCTTAATTCATCCACATCAAAATGCTCTTTTTCTGCTACGATCTCCATCTGTGGTGTAATGATTCCGTGACGCGCTGCGTCCATCTGTGTTGTGTAATGTGTCATTTTTTCCTCCTTGCCCTGCACTGTGGGCTGCTGTTGCTGTACACATTTAGCCATTACAAAATGCTGGTACAGTAACGCGAAATGAACTGCGCCTCCTGCATATAGCAGGGACTTGCACCTGCGCATATTCGTAAGTTCTTAAGTAAACTACTGGATTAACAGAGAGTGGTGCCCCCGGTCTGTATGATTAAGAAAGGGGAGCCCGGATCAGAGAAGGATTGATGAGATCAGAGAGGGTTAAACTCCTCGATCCAGTAAGAAATATATACGATATCTTCTGGAAATTTTCGAATAAAAAAGGAAAAACTGCAATACGCCAACAAGCATATTGCAGTCCGGAAGAACTATAACTTTCCCTACGTTGGCATTATCCAAATCAGGTTATGGGTTAAAGCAATACAGCTTACTCTCAGCCTGTTTACACAAGCTCCCCTTGTCTTAATTGTCCACATTGTAACACTCTGATGTGAGAAAGTCAATATGTAAATCAGTTTTTGAATTGATGTAGCAATAGTATTTACTGTGCATGGAGTGAACAGTAATTCAATAGTTATTAGTGAAAAAAAACTGTCATTTTAACGCCCTGTGAGGGACATTGTATAGGCATTTGATGCAGAGGTCCAGGTTTTTCCATTGACTTTTTTGTTTGCGATAACTTTGATTCCGTACTTGACGTTTTTGGTCATGTTGGTAAGGGTAAATGAGGCAGCTGTTGTTGTTCTTACTTTCTTGTAGGAACTGGAGTTTGGATATTTCACGTAAACAGAGTAGTTGTTTGCACCTGCGACTTTGTTCCATTTTACGCTCATAGTACTGCTGGTATTTCCGGCTTTTTTTAGAACGATTCCCATGGAAATATATCGGGTAGTCGGGGTTGTGGTTACGTAGCGTTTGTTATTCAGGAGAAGATAAGGATAAATCTTTACCTGATAAAAGGTGTTTTTGTTTAACGGTAGGGTAAAGGATGGTCTGGTATAGTATTTGGTGATAAGTTTGTGGGCGGCAGAACTCTGATATATAACTTTATAACCTGAGATAGAGTTTGCCGGGTTTACAGTGTTCATGTTAAAGGTATAACCGCCTGTGGATGCGTAAGAGGTTTTGACAGTTACGCTGGAGTAAAGGGTTGTGCATCCGGCGATGCGTGATGAAATCGCTGTTCCGGATGAGGTTAAAGCTGTGATCCTTACTTTGTAGGCTGTGCCGGCTTTTAACTTATTGATCTTTGCTTTATTGCGGCTGTTGTCAAAGTAGCCGAGCAGTTTGTAGGAACCGGAGCTGAAAGGGCTGATGCTGATCGCATATTTCGCAGCATTTGTGACCGGATTCCACTGGACAGTTACAGAATTCTCAGAAGCGGCAATCTGTTTGATACCTGAATCAGAGGTAAGGTAAGAAACACCAGCAGCCTGGGCATTGGAATCATCGACAGAAGGAATATCCGTTTGCTCCGGAGATAATTCAGCAGACTGTTCGACAGGCATAAGCTGAGCAGTTGCTGCAAAAGCTGTAGCTGCGGTTGAAAACGTAAGAACTGCACTGAGAGCGATGCTTACAAAAAACTTTTTAAAACTTCTTGCTTTCATAGTAAAAACCTCCTTTTGAAGCTGAAAAACAAAGGCTGAGATTGTTTTGCAGCTAGTACGCCGAAGCGTGTCTGAACAGTTTTAAATATAATAAAAAAGCTTCGTTGATGTTGCTGTTATTGTAACATAGCGAAGCTTTTTTTCTGTAATCGTTATTGTTCATTCCATTCTCAGTAACGTGGCCCCAATTCATTTCAGATTGTCTGCAACAATGGAATTTTGGTTTGTATGTTTTTAAGTAGTATTATTCATCCCATCCGTCATACATGCGGATATTGACCTGAATGTTTCTTACAACATCTCCTTCCTGGAGATCCAGGTCGGATTCATCAGAGATTGCCGGGAGATCCATCTCATCTTCCATTACTTCTGCATAGATCCAGTTATAAGCTGCTTCATTTGCATTGTCGATCGCATCGTCAAGAGTATCGCCTTCTGCCTCGCAGCATGCGAGATCCGGGAAAAATGCTTTGTATCTGCCTTCTTCATTTTTGCGGAAAACCGCAGGATATATAAATTTCATTGGTAAGAACCCCTTTCTGGTTGTAAGTATAATGTTATTTTTTCTGTATTCTGGTTTACGTTTATACTTAGAATAGTATATAATACATTCATATATACATCAAGAATAAAAAGTGATCAGCTGCGAAGATATGCTGGTGGTTTTGCAATTTTACAGAGGGGATTACGATATGCTGACAATAGAAATGGACAATTTTGATCTGGGGCAGATCTGCAGGTCCGGACAGTGCTTCCGGATGGATCAGATCGGTGATGACCGCTACCGGGTAATCGCGGGAGATAAATATCTGGAACTGACTCAGGAGAGAGGGATTGTCAATTTCTTTTGCCCGGAACAGGACTTTATCTTCTTCTGGATCCGGTATTTTGATCTGGACTGTGATTACAGCGAATACATAAACAAGATTAATCCAAGGGATAAATACCTGACAGCAGCAGGAGAGATGGGAAGTGGAATCCGCATTCTGCAGCAGGATCTGTGGGAGATGATCATTTCCTTTTTGATTTCTCAGCAGAATAATATTACAAGAATAAAGAAGTGTATTGAAAATATCAGCCGGGAATTTGGAGTAAGAAAAATAAGCAGTACAGGTGCAGAATATTATGCATTTCCAACTGCAGAAGCACTGGCTTCGGCAACAGAAGAACAGCTTCGGGAGTGTAATCTGGGTTACAGAGCGAAATATGTGCTGGACACAGCACGAAAAGTCTGTTTCGGAGATATTTCTCTCGACAGTCTGTACGATATGACTTATAAAACTGCACGAAAGGAACTTTTGGGGCTATATGGAGTTGGTGAAAAAGTAGCTGACTGTATCTGTCTTTTCGGACTGCACCAGCTGGATGCGTTTCCTGTAGATACTCACATCCGTCAGGCACTGGATGCCCATTATAAACGAGGTTTTCCAAACAGACGTTATAAAGGCTGTCGGGGCGTGATGCAGCAGTATATTTTTTATTATGAGTTGATGAAGTAACTGTTTAGCGAGGAATTTTGTATGAGAATGTTAAAAACGATTCTCAATGGAGTCTGATTTGTTTCAGTGAAAATGTTGAACAGTTATTTGATAAAAACAGTAAAAGGAGGAATGTTATTATGGAAATCGGAGCAATGTTAGACGAATTAAGAGAAAAGGCACTGAAAAACCACAACATCTGGCAGGAACTGATGGACACCAGAAAGGCAGAACAGCCGCTTGCTGCTTTTTGTGCAAAGTGTCGGGAACTGGGATATCAGATTTATGAGATGGATCTGATAACAGCCGGGGAAGAATTCTATGCTACGATGCGAAGAAGCACCAATGGTGGTGGAGAGAACTCTCCGAAACTGGCCGGCGAAGACGATTTCTATGAACTCTTCTTCGCCAGTCTGGAGCAGAATTTGTAGGGTTAGTCTACGCCGTTTTTGGCACAGATATCATTCAGGCAACATCTGTCACAATAAGGTTTGGTACGGGCAGTACAGACATCACGTCCGTGGTTGACCAGACGGTGGCAGAGATCGTTGCCTTCTTCCGGTGGGATGATCTTCCATAAAGCCATCTCTACTTTCTTAGGTTCTTTCATATTATCTACCAGACCGATGCGGTTGGAGAGACGGATGCAGTGTGTATCTGTAACAATCGCTGGTTTGCCGAATACGTCACCCATGATCAGATTGGCGCTCTTTCTGCCGACGCCCGGGAGTTTCAGCAGTGCATTGAAATCATCCGGCACGTTATCATGATACTGTTCATGCAGAATTTTCATACAGGCACTGATATCTCTTGCTTTACTTTTACCCAGACCGCATGGATGCACGATTGCCTCGATATCTGCAACATCTGCATTTGCAAGTGCTTCCACAGTAGGATATTTTGCGTAAAGATCTTGAACAACTACGTTGACTCTGGCATCTGTACACTGAGCTGCCAGGCGCACGCTTACCAGTAATTTCCATGCGTTATCATAATCCAGAGTACAGTCTGCATCCGGATATTCTTTCTTTAATCTGTCAATGACCTCGAGGGCCAGTTCCTGTTTTGTCATATATTTATTATCTCCATTTCTTGTATATTATTTTTTGTTCAAGTTGTTATTCATAATCTGTCGGCAATTGTTTCACTATTTTGATTTAATAGCAGGGGAAGCTAAGGCCGGATATTTCATGGCTTTTTCAAATTCCTTGTTTATAATAATAACATAAACAACAATCCCTTGCATTTCCTATTTTCCTATATTAAAATAAAATCAGCTGTTGTATTTACAACAAAGTAATAAAAGTATCCGAAAGGAATTCTATGATAGATACAGACTTTTTGTGCAGATCCCGTTTGTTTCGGGGATTTACAAAAGAAGAAATAAAGAGCCTGCTGGAGTGTCTGAATGCGGCTGTCAAAACCTATAAAAAAGGTGAATACATTTTCCAGGTGGGAGAAGTGACAGAGCATTTCGGGATGATCCTGGAGGGAAAAGTTCAGGTTGTCAGTGACGATTACTGGGGCGAACGTCAGATCCTTGCCGGATTTGAGAGAGGTCAGTTATTCGGCGAAGCATATGCATGTATGGAAAAGATGCCGCTTCTGATCAGTGCCGTAGCAGTAGAAGAAACACAGGTATTAATGCTGAATGCTCACAGAGTTTTGCAGACCTGTACTTCCGCCTGTGATTTCCATCGCAGACTGGTAGAGAATCTTGTAGGAATTCTGGCAAAGAAGAATCTTACACTTACCAGAAAGATTGATCAGATTAGTAAGAAGACGATACGGGGAAAAGTCCTTGCCTATCTGTCAAGTGAGGCAGGGAAGCAGGACAGCAACGATATCATTATCCCATTTAACAGACAGCAGCTGGCAGAATACCTCGCTGTAGACAGAAGTGCATTGTCTGCAGAATTGTCGAAGATGCAGAAAGAGGGCATTATCAGTTATAAGAAAAACCATTTTATTTTAAATAAGGATAATATGGGATAATAGAGAGGCAGTTTGAACTGTTTGTGTCTGGAGAGCAAGTGCGTCAGGCGGATATTCGTAATTCGGTTTGCTACTTGCTCATAACCAAATGAAGTATTAAATGGAAGCAAATGATTTTATCAGCACATAAGAGGGAAAAGAATGAAAGTACGAATGTATAATGTAGGTTTCGGAGACTGCTTCTGCCTCCGGGACAGAAAGAAAAGTCTGTTGGTGGATTTCGGAACCAACAACAGCAGGATAGAGGGACGTCCCAGAAGAGAAATATTTGATCTGATCATTTCAGATTTATCAACGATCAGCAGTAAGAATCTGCTCCTGACACATTTTCATATGGATCATCTGTCAGGTCTGCTTTATATGATGAAGAAGAAAGATATTTCTGTTGATTTTGGCAGGATTTATCTTCCGGATGTTTTCTCAAAGAAGGAAATGAGCAGAACATTGGTATTGTTGCTTCTGGCAGATCTGTTAAAGGAATCCGGACTTCCAAGTCGTCAGGTCAGTTTGTTTGCATTGGTGGATGCGCTTCTGGAGAACAAACAGAATGTGGAACTTCTCAGTAGAGGGAAACTTTTTGAGAATAAATATCAGGCATTGTGGCCGGATGTGGATATCATTCAGAAAGAAACAGATGAAGTATATGATCAGCTCATCAAAGATGAGAGATTCACTGAGGTGATGGTTGTTCTGCTGGAGTTTGCAGAGAAACTGCGTAAGATCGTCTGGTCTATGACAGAAGAAGGAAGAGTACAGTCTGAAGAAGAACAGGAGAAAATTTCTCTGGCATATGTGTATGACAGAGAATTCAGAAGAATTAAAGCAATTCCGGAATTTAAAGAACTGCTAAATTATCTGAATGAAAAGAAAGTAAACCTCAGACAGTTTAAACATAAGATCAGCATTATCTTCCAGAATGCCCATGACGGAGAACTGAACCTGTTATTTACCGGGGATGCCCAGCCGGAGCATATGAAGATGATCGCTGAGAACTACGACGGGAAACTGCCGTTATATGAACATTACTGGTGTATCAAAGTACCGCATCACGGAACACAGGGACATTACTTCGACTTTTCCCAGTATGAACCGGAGAATATGCTGATTTCTAATGGAATCCACTTTGCGAACAGTAAGAAAGAGTCAAAGGAACTGAGGACATCACCGCTTTATGGTGGATTGTTCTATATTCCGGATACGCATATGTATTGTTCAAACTGTGACTGCTGTGACAGCTATGAAAATGGCTGCTCCTGCAAGGAAGCAGATGTGATTTCACCGGCATATTATAAAGATATATAAGGTCTGCAATAGTATTTCAAATCTGTATTTGAATGATTTGATAAATAAAAACAGAAATCTCCTGGTACATTTTTAAAATAAACGTATCGGGAGATTTTTATTATATCATAGAAAACTACTTCATAATTGCCTATGACATAATAGACCCTCCAGGAAAGATTGTACTGCGGTGAACATAAAACAGCAGACATCTGTATATCCCATCGAATATACAATGCCTGCTGTTGGATTTTTATATTGCTTCTATATTATATTTACTGAATTATTTAGCTGGTGTCAGGTGCCAGATATCGTTGTTGTACTGCTCGATCGTTCTGTCAGATGAGAAGAATCCAGCTTTAGCGATATTAACCAGCATCTTCTTAGCCCATGCTTTTCTGTCTGCATAATCAGACAGAGCCTGATCTTTCTTTTCAACGTAATCATTGAAGTCAAGCAGTGTCATGAACCAGTCTTTGCTTACCAGTTCGTGATGCAGTCTTTCCAGATTTTCTTTATGGCCAAGTTTCAGCATCTTTTCGCTTACGATGAAATCAACGCATTCTTTGATGTGTTCATCGCTCTCATAGATATCTTTGGAGCAGTAGTCTGCTTTCTCATAATGTTCGATAACTTTCTCACTGGATTCACCGAAGATATAGATATTGTCTTCACCAACCAGTTCGCTGATCTCAACGTTAGCACCGTCCATAGTTCCCAGAGTAACAGCACCGTTCAGCATGAACTTCATGTTACCTGTACCACTTGCTTCTTTGGAAGCCAGGGAAATCTGTTCGGAGATATCACATGCAGGGATCAGTTTCTCTGCCGCAGATACATTGTAGTTCTCAACCATAACAAGTTTCATGTATGGTGCAACTTCCGGGTCATCTTTGATGAGATCCTGGAGTGTGAGCAGAAGGTGAATGATATCCTTCGCGATCACATAAGCAGGAGCTGCCTTTGCGCCAAAGATAAAGGTTACAGGCTGAGCCGGTTTCTTACCGCCTTTGATCTCCAGATATTTGCTGATGATGTACAGAGCATTTAACTGCTGGCGCTTGTACTCATGGAGACGTTTGATCTGGATATCATAAATGCTGTTTTCGTCGATTTCGACACCTGTGTTGGACAGGATAAAGTCTTTCAGAGTTTTCTTGGCTTCTGTTTTGATCTCAAGAATCTTATTCAGAACTGCCTCATCATCTTTATACTTCAGCAGATTTTCCAGAGCGTTTGCATCTTTTTTGAACTCATCACCGATCAGCTCTGTAATGTAATCAGTCAGCGGATGGTTGCAGTGCATTAACCAACGGCGGAATGTGATGCCGTTAGTCTTATTGTTAAATTTCTCCGGATAGATATCATAGAAAGCTTTCAGCTCGCTTGTTTTCAGGATCTCTGTGTGCAGAGCAGCAACGCCGTTGATGGAGAATCCGTAGTGGATGTCCATATGTGCCATGTGAACCAGATTGTTTTTGTCAATGATGGCTACGTTTTCCTGTGGATATTTCTCTTTGATCTTTTCATCCAGTTTCTCGATGATCGGAACAAGGTGAGGAACAACATCAAGGAGATAATCCATCGGCCATTTTTCCAGTGCTTCTGCAAGGATGGTATGGTTTGTGTAAGCACATACTTTGGATACGATCTCAGCAGCTTCATCAAAGTCGATTCCGCGCTCTGTCAGGAGACGGATCAGTTCCGGAATGACCATACTTGGGTGAGTATCGTTGATCTGGATCACTGCATAGTCTGCAAGGTCATGCAGGTTGCAGCCTTTCTTTGTTGCTTCGTCCAGGATGAACTGAGCGGCATTGGATACCATGAAATACTGCTGGAAGATACGGAGCTTACGTCCGTCATCATCGCTGTCATCCGGATACAGGAACAGTGTCAGGTTGTGAAGGATGTCTTTTTTATCAAAAGAGATTCCGTCTTTTACGATTGATTCATCTGCGATGTCAATGTCAAATAAGTGCAGATGAATGGATTTGTTATTGTAGCCTGCAACGTCAATGTCGTACAGGGAAGATTTCAGTGAGAATCCGCGGAACGGTACTGTATAGGAAACACCTGCAGGTGTAAGCCAGCTGTGTTCTTCAATCCATGGGTTCGGAGTTTCTTTCTGAAGTCTGTCCTCAAAGAGCTGCTTGAAAAGACCCAGATGATAGTTCAGACCAATACCTTCGCCCGGAAGACCGAGAGTTGCGATGGAATCCAGGAAGCATGCTGCCAGACGTCCAAGACCACCGTTTCCAAGAGATGGTTCCGGTTCCACTTCTTCGATGTCAGCAATGGCTTTTCCATTCTCTTTTAAGAATGCAGCAACATCATCATAGATTCCCAGGTTGATCAGGTTGTTGGATAATAATTTACCGATCAGGAACTCTGCGGAAATATAATAGATTTTCTTCTTTCCATCCTGATAGCCTTTTTCGAAGAGCTGGTTTTTAGTATATATCAATAATGCATTGTAAATTTCTTCGGTTGTGCACTGACGTACATTTTTCTTATAC